>CANJOX010000020.1 GCA_947475795.1 Gemmatimonadota bacterium | reverse complement strand
TGTGCGACCACCGGATGTGTTCGCGTTTGGCAAAGAACGCGCTGACGTCGTCCCAGTACCCCTGGTCGTCGCGCACGCGCTGGCACCACGCGCACTTGGGGAGCAGGCTGCTCAGGGTTTCCACCTCACCGAGCGCCTTCGCCAGA
This sequence comes from Gemmatimonadota bacterium, assembly GCA_947475795.1. The sequence continues at coordinate 17,519 of CANJOX010000020.1, read as the reverse complement.
CGCTCGGCCTGCTCCGCTTCATACCGCTTGCGCTCGGTGATGTCCCAGTTTGTACCGATCATGCGCAGCGCCTGCCCGTCGGCATCCCGGATCACGGCCGCGTCCGCCTGAAGGTGGTGCACCGACGCATCGGGCCAGATCACGCGAAACTCGGAGCGGAAGGCGCGCTCTCCGCGCACGGCGCCCTGCAGCGCCGCCACCGCGCCCTCACGGTCCTCGGGGTGCAAGCCGGATTCCCATGCCGCATAGGCACCGGAAAACGTGTCGGAGCTGATGCCGTACAGCTCGTACATGATGTCGTCCCATTGCAGCGTGTTCCGGGCGATGTCCCACTCCCAGATGCCGATATGGGCGGCGACGGTGGCGAGTGACAGGCGGCTGGCGGCGTCGGCGAGCGCCGCTTGGGTGTGCTTCGCGGCGGTGATATCCGTCTGGATGGCGATGTATTGCCGGGGTGTCCCCTCGGCGCCGAGCAACGGCACGATCGTGGTGTCCACCCAGTAGTGCGAGCCGTCCTTGGCGCGGTTCCTGAATTCCCCGTGCCAGGTGCGCCCGCTGCGGATCGCGGTCCAGAGCGCGCTGATGTCGGCCGGCGGATGGTCGTGCGCACTGACGAGGCGGTGGTCCGCGCCCAGCAACTCCTCGCGCGTGTACTGCGAGATCGCGCAGAACTTGTCGTTGGCGTACGTGATGATCCCGTGCGCATCGGTGGTGGCCACGATGGCGTGCTCGTCGAGCGCGGTCCGGTAGGCGGCCAGTTGCCACTCGGCGTCGTGGGGCGCCGTTTCGGGCGGATGCATCTGGGGCAAAAACATGGTACTACACCCCTTTGCAGGGCGTCGAAGACCGGCGCCGACCGGATCTTCAACGAACATTGGCCTCCGCACGAACGGACCGTACGCACGGAGGAGGTGACGCCTGATCGTCGGCGTTACTGTTCCAAGATACCCGTGACACGCCCGAACGACAATTCCGCCCACCAGAGTTGTGAGCACCACACGCCCGTGATCGCCTTCCTGAGTCCGCCGGCCCCGGGCGATGTGCCGACGCGTTTTCCGAGCCCGTTCGACCGCGCGGCGGTGCATCCGCTCGCGCACCGCGCGGCGCTGGACACCATGGCGGCTCTGCAATCGCCGGCGTTGTCGTCGTGGGCACTCGACACGCCCGGCCACGGCAAGATGTTCGGCGTGCTGGTCGTGTCGGCGCCGGACGGGCGCGTGGGATACCTGCGTGCCTTTTCGGGGATGATGGCGGCGCGCTGGGGGCACGACGGCTGGGCGCCGCCCACATTCGATGCGGCCGCGCGCGATGCGGTGTGGATTCCGGGCGAAGCGGCGTTGTACGAGCTGGGTGCCGACGACGAGGCGCGCACCGCGCAGTCGCGCGTGCTGCTGCCGGCGATTCAGGACACGTATCGGTTCACGAACGCGCTGGGCGAGGTGCGCGCGTTGCGCGACTTGTTCGCACCCAAGGAACCACCGGGCGGGGCCGGGGATTGCGCCGCGCCCAAGTTGCTCGCGCAGGCGTACGCGCTGGGATTGCGACCGCTGGCGCTGGCCGAATTCTGGTGGGGCGCGCCGCCGCGCACGGGCGACCGTCGGGCGGGGTCGTTCTATCCGGCGTGTCAGGGGAAGTGCCCCCCGATTCTCGCGCACATGCTGCGCGGATTGCCGGCCGACCCGCCGCCGGTGTTCGGCGCCGCTGCGATCGCGGCCGACCAGCCCGCCGTGGTGTACGAAGACGCGCATCTGCTGATCGTGGACAAGCCGTGTGGCCTGCTGTCGGTGCCCGGGCGCAGCGGGCTGCTGCGGGATTCCGTCTCGACGCGGCTGCGCGCGCGGTATCCCGACGTCACCGGGCAGCTGGTGGTGCACCGGCTCGATCTCGACACGTCGGGGCTGCTGCTGGCGGCGAAGGACGCCACCACCTTCTCGGCGTTGCAGCGGCTGTTCTCGCTGCGTGCGATCCGCAAGCGGTACGTGGCGTGGCTGGACGGCGATGTCGCGGGCGAGGACGGCGTGATCGACTTTCCGATGCGCATGGACATCGACGACCGGCCACGGCAGATCCACGATCCGGTGCACGGCAAGGCCGCCGTGACGGGATGGCAGGTGCTCGCGCGGGAGAGCGGACGGACGAAGGTGGCGTTCACGCCGCACACCGGACGCACGCATCAGCTGCGCGTGCACGCCTCGAACCCGATCGGTCTCGATGCGCCGATCGTAGGCGATCGCCTCTACGGGCGCACCGCGCCGGAGTACGGCGCGCGACTGCTGCTGCATGCGGAGTCGCTGGCGTTTGTGCATCCGGTCACGGGGGGCGAGCTGATGGTGACGAGTGCGGTGCCGTTTTAGGCGGCGAGCGGTGAACGGCCAACGGCATGGTGCGCACTGCCGACTGCCGACTGCTAACTGCCGACTGCTGAGGAAGCAGGGCGGAGGGTGTCAGGGTGGAGTGTGCAGGACAGCAGCGTCGTGCCCCTGCCTCCTCCATCCTGACACCCTCCTCCCTGCCTCCTAAGCAGTTGGCAGTTCACAGTAGGCCGTTACCGCGGCAGCCCCTGCTCAATGTCCGCCGCGATGTACGCCATCACCGCCACCGCGGCGACACACCTCTGCACTTCGGCGCGATCGAGCTTATCCGGCGTATCGGCGTCGGTGTGATGGAACCAGAAGTAGCGGGTGCCGTCCACGTTGAGGCCCATGCCCGGCACGCCGGTGGCCATGATGGGGCCGATGTCGGCGCCGCCGCCGGACGCTTCGATTTTGCCGGCGTTGATGGGGTTGAGCAGCGAACCGATGGACGTGATGATCGCGCGCGCGGCGGGTGACCCGGTGAAGCCGAAGCCTAACGGCGAGAACACGCCACCATCGGATTCAATGGCCAGCTGGTGTGTCTCGTGCTGGTGCGCATCCCGATACGCATTGCCGCCGCGCATGCCGTTCTCTTCGTTCGTCCAGCCCACGGCGCGAATGGTGCGACGTGGCGTGAGGCCGAGCCGCTTGAGCAACCGGATCGCTTCCCACGCGATCACCACACCACCGGCGTCGTCCATCGCGCCCTGACCCACGTCCCACGAATCAATGTGGCCGCCCATCACCACGATCTCCTCGGGCTTTTCGCGGCCGCGCAGTTCACCCATCACGTTGTGGCTCTGGGCGTCGGGCAGCGTCTGCGCGCTCATGGTGAGGGTGACCCGCACTTTGTCGCCCCGGTTGATCATGCGACGCATCATCATCGCGTCTTCTGATGTCACGCTGGCGTGCGGAATCTTCGTGACGGTGGAGTCGTAACTCATGCTACCGGTGTGCGGGGTGCGCATGCTGTACGGACCTGCGGCCCGCGCGAGCGACGCCACCGCGCCCACTTTCGCGGCCGCGATCGCACCGAGCCGACGGAACGACCCGTTGTAGCCGTAGTCGCGCCACTCGGCGTCGTACAGCACGATCTTGCCCTTGGCTTCGGCGGCGCGCTGCGTGAGCTCCTCGAAGCTGGCCACCACCATCACCTCGGCGGTGATGCCGCCGGCCGGCGTGGCGATGCTGCCGCCGAGTCCGAGCATGGGCAGCCGCTGCCGCCGCGGAGCGACGAGCTCCAGCGACTCGGCGCCGCGCACCCAATGCGGCACCATGACCTTCTCGCGCTTCACGTTGGTGAGGCCGTCCTTCTCCATGGTGGCGGCGGTCCACACGATCGCGTCTTCCAGCGCCTGCGAGCCCGACAGGCGATGGCCGAAGCGATCGGTGAGCTCGGCGATGCGGTTCCACGCGCCGGCCGAGTCGGCCTGCGCGGCGGCGGTGATGCGGTTGGCGATGTCGGCGTACTTGGCGGGAATCGCTTCGGGTGCCTGCGCTGACAGCGGCGCCGACAGTGGGGCCGCGAGCGGGGAGGCGAGCGCCGCCACTGCGAGCGCGGCGAAGAGGGAGGAGCGAGCCATCGGCATGTCCACGGTGTGGGGGGAGGAGTACGGATGCCTCCAATCTCGGTGGCGCGGCGCACGCCGTCCAATCCCGGTGGCATATTGCGCACACTCTCACACCATCCATCATGCTGACTGACACCATCATCGCGCGCCGCACCAGCGGACGCGTCACCTGCGCGCTCGTGCCGCAGCCGCAGTGGGCGAAATCGCGGATGCTCGCCGATCAGGCGGTCGAGAGCCTCGGCCTGCGCGCCCTCGGCGAGGGTTGGCTGGAAGTGAGCGAGAGCGACGCGCTCCGCATCGCCGCCGGGGTGCTCGGCCGCGATCTCGCCAGCAACGCGGTGATCATCCGTGCCGCGGACGCCGAGTCATTGGTGAGCGACCTGCTGGCCATGGTGCCGGAGCCGTTCAGCTGCTTCACCAACGGCGACTGGGCCGACGTGTTCGGCGACGCGTCGCAGCGCGCCCATGGCGTCAGCTTCGATCCGCTCACGGAATCCGCGCTCGACGCCGGCATCGTGTGCGTGGGCGATGGCGTGACGGCGGTGCTGTGGGTGGAAGACGAGGACTGAGGGCGCGGTTGCCCATGCCCGCGCCCAGCGCGCTTACGGCACCGCCTTCCGCAGCCGCACGATGTGCTCCTGATCGCCCCCCAGCAGCGGCAGCAGCGTGCGCGTGGTGTCGTAGCCCGCCCGCACCGTCATGACCTCGGCCGCGCCCACGCGGAGTCGCTGCAGGTTGTAGCTGCCGTCATCGTGGCTGGTATCCGACACGGCGTCCACCGTGACCCGGGCCCCGCCGATCGGCAGCGCCGTCGCGAGGTCCTGCACGCGCCCGCGGAGATGCGTCTCGAGCGGCGCCTTGGGGGCCGTGATCGGCGTGTCGGGCAACTGGTCACGCTCGCCCACGCACGAGGCGAGGGGCAGCAGGACGGCCGCACAGCGCGCGACGGTGCGGCAGGTCGAGCGGCGGGGTAGACGAGACATACGGTGAGAGGACGGGATTCCTGTTGAATCTACAGGGTGCGGCATCGGATGGCGTGGGCGCCACATCTGAGATCGCCCCGCCACCGACGGTGGCGGCGAGAAGGGCGACGGCGGCGTAGAGACTGGAACGACCGCTCGACGGATTCCATGTTTGGGGGGCGTCCTGCGGATGCGTGCAATCTCGGCCGGGAACGCCGCCGCGTCCAATCCGTCCCCGTCGTTCACCCATCATCACCGCCCATGTCTGGTCCCGCCCGCGCCGGCGCGCTCATCTACGCCAAGGCGCTCGATACGCTCTCGCAGTTCTATCAGCAGCTGCTCGGCATGCAGGTGCTGCACGCGGACGCGATGCACCACGTGATCGCGTCGCCTGACCTGCAGCTGCTGCTACATGCCATGCCGCCGCACATCGCGGCGATGATCACGATCACCACCCCGCCGGCCATCCGCGACGAGCAGGCGATCAAGCTGTTCTTCACCGTCCCGAGTCTGTCGGCGGCGGAGGCCACCGCGGTGGCGCTGGGGGGCGGCGCCTACGGTGTGGACTACGAGGGCCCCGGCTTCACCGTGCGCAATCTGTTTGACCCCGAGGGGAATATCTTGCAGGTGCGCGCGGCGGCACCGTAGTCAGGCGAGGCGTACCGGCGCCGGTCGCCAGTTGGCGAGGGCGATGCCCCCGATCACGCACACGAGGCCGGTGAGAAAGAAGGCCGTGATCGGTTCGTGCAGCAGCACGGCCCCCAGCAGGACCGCGGTGACCGGATTGAGGGCGATGAACACGGCCACCTGCGAGGGGGTGGAGCGCTGGAGCGCCCAGATCCAGAGTGAGAAACCGAGCGCGCCGCCGAACACCCCGAGAAAGAGTACGGCGGCCCATCCTCCGCGTGTGACGGCGGGGAGCACGGTGAAGAGTCCCTGTGACGCGGCGATGGGCGCCAGCGAGAGGGCGCCGGCCGCCATGGCCAGCGCCGCCACATGGAGCGGAGGATAGCGGCGCAGGTAGGGACGCGAGAACACGTTGAACGTGGCGCCACAGCCGGCGGTGACCAGCGCCAGGCCGATGCCGGTACAGGTGTCGGCGGCGGAGATGGTGTCGACCCCCGGCTGATGCAGCGCGAGCACGAGCCCGACGAACGCCAGCGCCTGACCGGCCACCTTGGGCCCCGTGAGCTGGTCGATGCCGCACAGCCGCGAGATGGCGAGCGTGATGAGCGGATTGGTGGCGACGAGCACGGCCACCCGCGAGGAGGGGAGGTACGTGAGGGACGCGCTGAAGCTCCACGGGAAGAGCCCGAAGAAGAGCACGCCGAGCGCCACAATGGCGAACAGATCGCGGCGGGGCATCCCGGTGCGCCAGACGGTGCGCAGCACCGGCAGCAGGCACACGGTCGCGATGAGGTAGCGCAGAAACGCCAGCGACACCGGCTGCGTTTGGGCCACCACGAAGCGCGTGGCGACGACCGAGGCGCCGAAGATGACGCTGGCCACCGACGCCGCGAGTGCGGCGCGGCGTGCGTTCTGGGCGGCGCCTGACGCGGAGGAACGGCGAAACGGCATGGCGGTTTCTACTCGCGCCGATGCAGCCGGGCAAGGGTCGCATCGCCGTGCAGGTGTCGTATGGCCGCGGCCAGCATGGGCGCGATGCTGACCACGTGCGGCACGAGCGCGGCGTGGGTGTCGGGGGCGATCGCGATACTGTCGGTGACGAAGAGCGTGACGACGCCAGCGGCCGCCAGCCGGTCGAGGGCGCCCGACGCGAACACGGGGTGGGTGGCGGCCACCAGCGGGTGCGGCTGCGCACCGGCCTCCTGGAGCGCACGCGCGCATTCGGCGATCGTGCCGCCGGTGCTGATCATGTCGTCCACGATGATGCAGGGGCGGTCACGCACCTCGCCGATCACGCGGTTCACGCGCACGTCGGCCCCGTCCAGCCGCTCCTTATGGCAGACGGCCACCGGCGCCGCGAGCTGTGCGGCGTAGCGCGCGGCCAGCCGCACGGCGCCTTGGTCGGGGGCCACCACGACCGTGTTGGCGGGTGCGATGCGCGCCAGCGCCGGTGCCAGCAGTGATACCGCGGTGAGGTGATCCACGGCGACACTGAAGAATCCCTCCACGGCCGGCGTGTGCACGTCGAGCACGACCACGTGCTTCACCCCGCTGCGCTCGATCATGTCGGCGGCCACGCGTGCCATGATGGGCGTGCGTCGGCCGTCGCGCCGGTCGGAGCGGGCGTAGCCGAAGTACGGCAGGATCACCACGAGCCGTTCGGCGTTGGCGCGGCGACAGGCGTCGGCCATGGCGATCAGCTCGACGAGCCGGTCGTTGACGGGTGGCGACGTGGCACCGATCAGGATCACGTCGCACCCCCGCACCGATTCCTCGAGGCACACGGACACTTCGCCGTCGGGGAAGTGGTCCGTGGTGCACACACCGAGGGAGAGTCCATCGGGGAGTCCGTCGGGCACGCCGAGCGCCCGCTCGACGGCGTCCATGAGATGCCGGCTGCCGGAGCCGCTCAGCAACACCACGTCATGGGTGCCCGTTTCCGCCGCTCCGTCCACGCTGCCTCCGTGTGCGTCCCGCCGCCGCCACGTCTTCGTTGCCACACCATCGGCGCAACGGGGCACGGCGGCCATGTGCGAACGCCGGTCGGGGCGTCGGGCGCATCCCGACGGGCGAACCGCGTACACCCGTGGGCTGTGCCGCAAACGGTGAACCCCTGCAGGGGCATCGCTGCCTCCTGCAGGGGTTCATGTTCCGCTGGCGATCGTCGGCCCTCGGTTCGGTTCTCGGCGGTGGTGGGACTCTTGCGAGGTACCACCGCCGGGACGGCTGGCGATCTTTCCCTTGTTGGACGAGACCCAACGCAGGCGTCCTATGCACAGGACTTCGGTTGTGTCCAGCGACCTCACAACCTGCACGTCGGCACCGAACTGCTGACGCGCTGCCTTCCGTCAACGTCTTGGAGGAAGGCTCCGCTCACGGCATCTCGTTCCGTGAGCGCACTGGGAATATGTGAATCCTGCCGAGGAAGAAAAGTCGGGAAAGTGCCCGACAGGTGTGCGGTGCGTCGTGCGTGGTGTGTCGGCATTCACTGCCGCTGCGTGGCGACAAAGTCGCCGGGGGGCGACGCGGTGGTCGCGCCGTCACGCGCCACGCCGCCGAGCGCGAGGAGACGCTGCACCTCACGGTCGGTGAGCTGTTCGAAATGATCGTACCACGTGCCGATCGCGATCAGGTCGGCGGGCGTGACGACGGCGACGAGTTCGTCCACGTCCGGCCGCAGTTCGGCGGCCACGGTCTGCTGCACGACCGGCACGGCCAGGATGAGCGCGGTCGGCTCCTGCGTGCGCACCACCGCGATCGCGGCGCGTACGGTGGCGCCGGTGGCGATGCCGTCGTCCACCAGAATGACGGTGTGGTCGCGGATGGCGGGCGCGGCGCGTCCGTTGCGGTACACGCGCTCGCGGCGATCCAGTTCGGCCTGCTGCACCGCGGCCGCTTCGTCGATCACGGCCTTTGTGATGCCCATGCTCATCACGACGTCGTTGTTGAGCACACGCACGCCGCCGGCACCGATGGCGCCCATGGCGAGCTCTTCGTGCCAGGGCACGCCCAGTTTGCGCACGTTGAGCAGATCGAGCGGCGCGTTGAGCGCACGCGCCACTTCGTACGCCACGGGAAGGCCACCGCGCGGCAGCCCCAGCACGAGGAGATTGCGGCCGCGAAGGTGCTCGAGTTTCTTCGCGAGCGCCTGGCCGGCACGCGCGCGGTCGGTGAACTGTCTGGGCATGCGATTGCTCCTCGGGTGACGAGACGGGATTGAACGCCGGGAGGGTGGTGCGTGGGATGACGGCGTCGCTCGCGTGAATGTCGATGCGTGGCCGTGCTCGTGCGTCGGGTGTTTCCGGACGCGTACGTTCCGCTTGCCCGACGCCACGGCGCACGCACTGATGATGTGGCAGCGGCCTTGCCCGCAGTGCGCGTCCGACGCAACGTACGGCCGCGTACCGCCGACTGCGGCGTGGTCATGCCGCAGGGGCGTGGTGCGCGTTCCCTCTTCCGGATTGCCGGTGAAGCCGTTCGAACGACTCGGAAATGCCCGCACGCCGGACGGTTCGCTGCTCGAACTGTTCCGGCACGACGGCTCGTATCTCATCCGGGCCAACGGCATCGAGTTGATGTCCACGCGTCGTCATCTGTCGGAGGACCGGCTGGCGGAGGTGGCGTGCGCGTCGTTGGGCACGACGCCGAACGCGCGCGTGCTGATCGGAGGACTCGGGTTGGGCTTCACGCTGCGCGCCGCGTTGCGGGTGCTCCCCGACGATGCCGAAGTGGTGGTGGCGGAGTTCCTCGCCGAGGTGATCGCGTGGAACGCGGATCCGGCGTACGGCATCTCGGTGGAAACGCTGGCCGATCCCCGGGTGCGGATCGTGCACGACGACATCGTCAACGTGCTGCGCGATCATGCGGGGCAGTTCGACGCGATCATGCTCGACACCGACAACGGCCCCGACGGCATGATCATGTCGGAAAACGCGCGACTGTACGCGGCGCGCGGGATCCTCACCACCGTGGCCGCGCTGCGCCCCCCCGGGGTGATTGCGTATTGGTCGGTGGGCGACGATCCGGGGTTCGCGCATGCGCTGCGTCAGCAGGGGCTGACGGTCGAAATACTGCGGGTGCGAGCCCACGACACCAAGGGGCCGATGCACACCCTGTACGTGGCCACCCCACGGCCGGGTCCGCGTCGATCGGTTGGTCGATAGGTTGCAGGAGGCGGGACGGCACCGGTCGGGTGTCGGCTCCGCCACCATTCCCCGTGCCGCGACCGCAGGTGCTTGTGATGCCAGTGATTCAGGAAGACGTATCGGCCGGCTTGGTGGTGACGCTCGACACCGCCGTCCTGCGCGCGCGCGGCGGCGCCCTCACGAATGCCGTGCTCGGCCCCGCCGGTGACCGCGCGGTGGTGGGCGAGCACGACTTTCTCGTGCTGCACGTGGATGCGCCGTCGGGGCTGTGTACGGCGGTACCGCTGTTCCCCAAGAGCGCCGTCGGCAACCAGCCGTTGGAGGCCGCCCACCGGGTCGGCGCGCCGGGCGCGTGGGGCGAAGGCGAGACCTATTTCTCCTGCTGGCAGCACTGGCGCATCCCGGTGGCGTCGGTCGTCGCCGCGTCGGCGGTGGACACCACCGCGCCCGCGTTGCGCCGCCGGTACGCGCCCGCGAACCGGTCGGCGCTGGACGACATCCGGAACTGGGAAGGGCGCAACCGGGCGGCGTACCGCCCCGCGTAAGCGCGGCGGGGCGCGCCACCGCCGCTCGTCGCGTTGCCCTTCGGCGTGGAAATGCTAGACTATCCGCATCGACGCTGACGGCGAAGCGGCCGTCCTGTTTTCCACCGACTGGAGTGTTCCCGTGTCCTTCGCCCGTCGCAAGGCTCTTCCCGCGGCCGCCATGGCCCTGCTGCTCTCGCTCGGGTGCAGCCCCGATGGTCCCGCGGTGACCGAGGCGCCGCTCGACGGCGCGCCGGTGGCATCAACGGCGGCGCGCAGCTCGCTCGACGTGAGCGTGGCGTTGTCGCCGGACACCCGTGGCGACGGGCCAGTCATGGCGCGCGTGGCGGTGACCAACCGGTCGGCGGAGCTGGTGCAGGTGCCCGACTGGCAGCTGCCGTCGGAAGATCTGGAGTTGGCCCAGTTCGTGGTGCTGCGCGATGGCCAGCCGGTGACCTACGCCGGGCCGCACATCAAGCGCGGCGCGGTGCGCCTCGTGGAGATCGTGAGCATCGCGCCGGGCGCCACGCTCACGTACGACATCGAACTGTCGCGCGCCTACGACCTGTCGCGGGACGGGCGCTACACCGTGGAGTTCGTGAGCCGTGGCACCACGGATGCGCAGCGGACGCTCCGGTCGTCGCGTGAGTCGTTCCAGCTGGCCGGACGCTCGGCTTCGCTCAGCGCGTCGGGTCCGTCCACGCTGGTGGGGCCGAACAGCGCCGCCACCGTGTCGGCGCTGGCCGGCCTGCTCACCTACAGCAAGTGCACCGCCACCCAACAGACGCAGGTGGCCACGGCGGTGACGGCGGCCGCGACCTACGCGGCACAGGCCAAGGCGTACATGGTGGCCAACACCCTCGGCAGCCGGTACACCAAGTGGTTCGGCGCCGTGACCACGTCGAATGTCAACACCGTGAAGGCCAACTTCACCGCCATCGACGACGCCTTCGCCACCAAGCCGATCACGGTGGACTGCAGCTGCAAGAAGACCTACTTCGCGTACGTGTACCCGAGCCAGCCGTACAAGATCTTTGTGTGCCAGGCGTTCTGGAAAGCCGCGCTCACGGGTACCGACTCGCGTGCCGGCACGCTGATCCACGAGATGAGCCACTTCACGGTGGTGGCGGGGACGGACGACTGGGTGTATGGCCAGTCGGGGGCGGCGAGTCTCGCCATCAGCAATCCGCTGAAGGCCATCGACAACGCGGACAGTCATGAATACTTCGCGGAGAACACTCCGGTTCTGCCGTAATGCCGGTCGCCGGTGGCGGTCCGGACGGTGGCTCGCCGCGCTGCTGATGAGCGCGCCGGCCGGTGCGGCGCCGGGGTCGTCCTTGGTGGTCTCTCCCCCGCCGGCTCTCACGTGCACGTGGCGCGTGACGCCGGCGGCGCCCCCCGGGCAGCCGGTGGCGCTCACGCTGCGGCTGCGCAATCCCGGTCCGGTGGCGGTGTCGGTGCTCACGTGGGGCACCCCGTTCGAAGAGGCGTGGCTGCAGCCGTTCATCGAGGTGCAGCGCGACGGCCAGCCCGTGCCGTACGGCGGCGCATCGGTCAAGCGTGGTGATCCCACGGCCGACGAATACCTGCGCCTCGCGCCGCAGCAGTCACGGACGGCCCGCCTCGATCTCACCGAGGTGTTCGACCTGACCGTGGCCGGGCGCTACACGGTGACACCGCGCCTCGTGTTGCACGATGTCGCCGCCGCGCCGTCGCGCGTGCCGCGCCCGCGCGTCGCCCATCAGCCGCAGTCGCCGGTGTGCGGCCCCGTGACCTTCGTGATTGCCCCGTCCCCTGCCGTCCGGTGACCGCCGGGTCGCGTTGGTGGCGTTGTCGGCCGTGCACGGCCATCCCGCTCCGGAGTGTCGACCCATGATTTCGCGCCCGCGGTTTCTGCTCGTGCTGGCCATGCTGTGTACCCTCGCGCCCGCGCTCGCGCCGCCACTCGCGGCGCAGCCCCATCACGTGACACCGGCGGCACCGTCCGCGCCGGGTGCACGGCCGGCGCTGTACACCAATCTGGGGGCGCATCACTACACCATCACGGTGCGCGTGCCGCTGGCGCAGCAGTACTTCGATCAGGGGCTGCGGTTGCTGTGGGGGTTCAACCACCACGAGGCCATTCGCGCCTTCGAGGCCGCCGAACAGATCGACCCCAGCTGTGCGATGTGCGCGTGGGGCACCGCCTATGCGTTGGGTCCGAACATCAACGCCGCCATGGATTCGGCCGCCGGCGTGCAGGCGTTTCGCGCGATTACGCGCGCCCGTCGGGCGGCGGCCGGTGTGTCGGCGGGGGAACGGGCGCTGATCGAGGCGCTGGCGGTGCGCTATGCCGCCGTGCCGAAGGCGGACCGCGCCGCGCTGGACTCCGCGTGGGCGCAGCGCATCGGCGCACTCGCGGCGCGCACACCACGCGATGACGAGATGCAGGTGTTGCACGCCGACGCGCTGATGAACCTCGCGCCGTGGAATTACTGGGAGCCGAACGGCCGGCCGCGCGCGGGGACCACGCTGTTGTTGTCGCGCCTCGAGGGCGTGCTGGCGCGCAATCCGAAACATCCCGGCGGGTGTCACCTGTATATCCACGCCGTAGAGGCGATGCACGCCGAGCGGGCGCTCGCGTGCGCCGAACGGCTGGCGGCGCTGATGCCAGGCGCCGGGCACATCGTGCACATGCCCGGTCACGTGTACATCCGCACGGGGCGCTGGGCCGATGCCATCCGCATCAACGCGCATGCGGCGCACGTGGACGGGGAGCTGTTCGAAGGACCCGGTGTCGCGCGCCGCGGCATCTACGCCAACGGCTACTATCCGCACAACTATCACTTTCTCGCCTTCGCCGCGACGATGGTGGGGCGCAGCGCCACGGCGATCACCGCCGCGCGCGAGACCGCCGCGCGGCTCTCCGCCGACGCTGTGCGGACGGTGCCGTGGGTGGAGTCGGTGACGCCGATCGTGCCGTTGACGCTGGTGACGTTCGGGAAGTGGCGCGCCGTGCTGGCCGAACCGGTGCCGGGCGACTCGCTGCCGTTCATGCGCGCGATGACGTGGTACGCACGCGGGGTGGCGCATGCCGCGCTGGGTGACGCGACGGCCGCACGCGGTGATCTCGCGCAGCTGCGCACTGGGGCCGCCGCGTTTCCGAAAAACGACAACGGCGTGGCGCTGCAGATTGCCGTGGCCGCGCTGCAGGGGGAAATCGCGCGTCGTGGTGGCCAGACGGCGCAGGCGGTGACGTTCTTCCGCGCCGCCGTCGCCCTCGAAGACGCGCTGGTGTACAACGAGCCGCCCACCTGGTACTACCCGATGCGCCATTCGCTCGGGGCCGCGTTGCTGAGCGCCGGACAGGCTGCCGAGGCCGAGCGGGTGTACCGCGCCGACTTGGCGAAGTTTCCGGCCAACGGCTGGTCGCTGTTCGGTCTGGCGGCCAGCCTGGACGCGCAGGGGAAGATGCCGGCCGCGCGCGCCGTGCGCGCGCAGCTGGCGACGGTGTGGAAAGAGGCCGACGTGACGCTGACGGCCTCACGCTTCTAGCACCGCCCGGGTACGCTACGTGACCGCCTGCCGCACCTGATACGCGGGGGCGCGCCACGCCTCGGTGCGCAGCACCGTTTCGAGAATGGACACGGCCTGCGCGATGTCTGCGTAGCGCAGGTACAGCGGCGTGAGGCCGAAGCGGAGAATGTCGGGGGCCCGGAAGTCACCGATGACGCCGCGGGCGATGAGTGCCTGCATGATCGCGTAGCCCTCGGGGTGCCGGAACGACACATGACTGCCGCGCGGGGCGCCGCGCGGCGGGCCCACGAGCGTGAGGCCGTACGGCGCGCAGTGCGCGGCCACGAGATCGATGAAGAGGGCGGCCAGCGCGCGCGACTTCTGCGCGATCACCTGCATGTCCATCTCGAGGTGCAGATCCACGCCGCTCTCGAGCGCCGCGAACGCCACGATGGGCGGCGTGCCGCACAGAAAGCGCGCGACGCCCGGGGCCGGCTCGTAGTGATCCACGAACGCGAACGGCCGTGCGTGCCCCATCCACCCGCCCAGCGGTGACGTAAGGGTGTCGTGGTGACGTTCGGCCACGAACAAAAAGGCGGGCGCACCGGGCCCACCGTTGAGGAACTTGTAGCCGCACCCCACGGCCAGATCGGCGCCGCATCCGCGCAGGTCGAGGGGGACGGCACCGACGCTGTGGCTGAGGTCCCACAACATCAGCGCGCCGCGCGCATGTGCCGCTGCCGTGAGGGCCGCCATGTCGTGCAGCTCGGCGGTCTTGTAGTGCACATGGGTGAGCAGCACGAGCGCCGTGTCGTCGTCGATGCGCGCGGCGATCTCGTCGCGCGGCGCGAGCACCAGCCGATGCCCGCCGCCCACGGCCTGCATCGCCGACTCGATCATGTACAGATCGGTGGGGAAGTTGCCGGGCTCCGACAGCACCACCGTGCGCGACGGCTGCGCGGTGAGCGCGGCCACGATGAGCTTGTACAGATTGACCGACGTGGAGTCGGCGGCGATGACCTCGTGCGGCGCGGCGCCAACGAGTTGCGCGATCTTCGCGCCGACGCGCTGTGGCGCCCCGATCCAGTCGGCGCTGTTCCAGCTGCGGATGAGCCCCGTGCCCCATTCGTCATGCAGCACCGTGGCCACGCGCGCGGCGGTGGCGGTGGGCAGTGCGCCCAGCGAATTGCCGTCGAGGTAGATCACGCCCTCGGGCAGCGTGAACCGGTCGCGGACGGCGCGCAGCGGATCGGCGGCGTCGAGGGCCGCGATCGCCTCGGCGGTGGGTGGTTCGGTCACGTGCGCTCCGGTGGACACGGTCGGTGGGGTGGTCATACGCGCGCCGCACCGGTGGACTGCTGCGCGCCGCGCAGAAAGGTGTCGAGGGCGGTGCCGCCGGTGCCCATGTTGTCGCGTGCGGCCCCTGACGGCGCCACGATGTAGTCGTGGGCCAGCCGCAGGTGCGCCTCGCGGAACGCTACGATCTGCTGCACGGCGTCGTTGTACGCGGTTTTGAGCGCGGGCGATCCCTGCTGTGCCCGCGCGTGCACCCGCGCGTCGCGCTCGATGTGCTCCACGAAGGCGCGGTGCGCGGTGGGCATGTAGTCGCGCACCGAGCGCAGATACGCGCCCGCGGGGGACGCCGGATGCGACACGCCCAGCATGGCGTCGAACAGTTGCAGGAGCGCGCTCTGTCCGGCGCTACCGCCGATGTACCGGCGCGGTTCGTCGGACACCCCCTCATACACCACGCCGGGCGCCGGCCAGCCGGTCACGAAGGGCCGGACGCGCAGATAGTACGTGGCCGGGTCGCACCAGCGGCGTACCGCCTCGAGGGCCGCGTGCACGGCGCCCATCCCCTCTGCAAACGTGGCCAGCGATGCGGTCAGTTCGTCGTCGCCCGCTTCCCGTGACTGCAGGGCGGCGGCTGCGACAACGGGCAGCAACGGGGCGCCTGCGAGCTCCACGCCCATGGACGCGATGAAGAACCAATCTTCGTCCACGCCGCCGAGGAATTGCACCTGCGTGCGGGCGTTGTCCACCGACACCGGTTCGGCCGGGTCGATGAGCTGCCAGTTGGTGAGCGTGGTGGTGGCGTAGTGCGCGATCGGCGGACGCTGCAGCTGCGCGGCCAGCGCGCAGAGCGGCACCGCCACCGACGGCGGAATCGACAGTTCCGGGGTGTCGCCGCCCCACACGTGCGCGTTCGCGAAGTGCGTGAGCAGCAGCATGCCGCGCTCGCGTTCCGCGTCGGTGGTCAGCGTGTTGGCGTCGAGCACCGGCATCGCGCGCAGGGTGCCACGCAGGCGCCGCGACCGGATGCGCGCCGGGAGTTCCGGCACGAGCGCGTCCCACGCCGCGAACGGTTCGGGGAGCCGGCGCAGCGGTGGGACGGACGGCACGAAGCCGGTGTGGGGATCGACGTGGTACTGGGCGAGACTCATGCGCCGGATGTTAGAGCGTTCCGGACGACGAGGACATTCGGGGGGCGTTCGGGGTGCGTGGCGTGTTCTGGTTCACCAGCACGTGCGGCGCCCGTGGGGTGAGCACCCGGAGCGCGCACCGGCGCAGCGCACGGCGCGGACTGTCGTCGCCCGCCGCAAAGGCGTGCAGGAACTGCGCCTGCGCGGCCGGCTCCCAGAGCGACAGCATGGGCTCGATCTCCCCCGTGACGTCGTTCTGATACGTCACCGCCTCGACGGCGGGGGCACGGGCGTCGATCAAACGCTGTAGGTCCAGTGCCTCGAGGTGCGGATAGTCGCACCCCACCACCAGCCACGCGCCCTCGGGAGCACGCGAGAACGCGGCGTGCAGGCCGCTGGCGGGACCGTGTCCGGGCACGACGTCGCAGAGCGCCCGATCCCCAAGCTGCCACGCGGCCGCCTGTGCCGCGGTGCACGACCAGAACACCTCGGCACCGCACTGCGCCAGCAGCGCCGCCACGGCGCGCCACTGCGGCGCGTGCCCGTACACGAGGGTGGCCTTGTCCTGCCCCATGCGCGTGCTGGCGCCACCGGTGAGGACCAGCCCGCGTAGCGGACCGAGTAGCGGAGCGCGCAGCGGAGCGCGCAGCGGAGCGCGCAGCGGCTCAGGCATGCCCCGCCGCACGCTCGAGCGAGATGATGACCGACTTCGACGTCGGCGTGCGGCTGCCGGCCGCCACGCTGTCGATGGGCACCAGCACGTTCGTTTCCGGGAAGTACGTCGCCGCGCAGCCGCGCGGGATCGCGTACGTGACGATGCGGAAGTTCTGGGCGCGCCGCTGCACCCCACGGAAGTGGCTCACCAGATCCACCGTGTCACCGTCGGCGAAGCCCTGCGCGGCGATGTCGTCGGCGTGCAGCAGCACGACGCGACGGCCGTTGCTGATGCCGCGATAGCGGTCATTGAGGCCGTAGATCGTGGTGTTGAATTGGTCGTGCGAGCGGATGGTCATCATGACGAACTGTCCCGCCGGCACCACCAGCTGCGGGATCGGGTGCACCGTGAAGTGCGCCTTGCCGTCGGTGGTGGCGAACTCGCGGCGGTCGCGCACGGCGTGCGGCAGCGCGAAGCCACCAGGTTCGCGCACGCGGCGGTTCATCTGCTCGAAGCCCGGGATCACGCGTGCAATCCGGTCGCGGATGGTGTCGTAGTCGGCCACGTACCCGCTCCAGTCCACGCCGAGCGTGGCCTGCGCGATGCCGGCCACGATGGCGGGTTCGCTGCGCAGGTGGTCGGAGGCGGGCGCGAGGTGCCCGTGCGACCCGTGCACGATCCCCATGGAGTCTTCCACGGTGACCACCTGCGCGACGCCCTGCTGCAGGTCGCGTTCCGTGCGCCCGAGGCAGGGGAGGATCAG
>CANJOX010000019.1 GCA_947475795.1 Gemmatimonadota bacterium | reverse complement strand
GGCGGGCAACCTCGTGGGATGGCTCTGGCATCGCGATCCGGTGGTGTACGGCTACATCGCGCGCAGCATCCGTGATTTCATGACGGCCGATGCGTTCTCGACGCTGCTGGAACGCGAGGGGTTCGAGGTAATCGGCGTGTCACGCGCGCTCTTCGGCGGCATTGCCCAGCACGTGGCGCGACGTCGCTGACGCGGCGGCGCTGACGCGGTGGCGTGCCGGTCAGGGCACGGTGCGCACGGCCGTCGCGACGGCCATGATCCAGCGGTCGTCGAGCGCGTACCGGGCCGTGACCTGCCATACCTCGGCGGGCAGTTCCGGGAGCCGCAGCTCCACCTCGACCTCACCGGCCTCGCGGAAGTGCAGGGCGACTTCGGTGAAGTGCACGTAGCGCTCGACGGTGGGGTCGATCGCCTTGTAGATCGCCTCCTTGATTGCAAAGGACACCAGCACCCGCTCGCGCTGCGCCAGCGGGTCGGCGTCGAGCGCCCGCAGCGCGTCGCGTTCGTCGGTGGTGAGCACGCGACGCGCAATCGACAGCTTCTCGAGGTCGCGTGCGGTGGGCCGGTGCTCGAGGTCGATGCCCACGTGCTGCGTGGCACCGCCGGCTACCTGACGCGGCGCCACGATCGCCAGCGCGGCATCGCGCTTGTGGCTGATGGATCCCGTCATCGCCGACGGCAGCACCGGTGCCCCGCGCGCGCTGCGCAGAATGGGCGCCCACCGGTCGACGGGCGCGTGCTGCCCGATCGCGGCGCGCATGGCCAGCCGTCCCGCGACAAAGGTGTCCCGTCGGGCCGGTGGCATCGCCTCGGCCAGCACCGCTTCGTCCGGATGGAGGCGATTCGCGGCAACCAGTGCGGGAATCCACGGCTGCAGCTCGCGATCGAGCGACGCGGGGACGGCGATGCGCATGAGCGTGGCTGGCGCCGGGGCGCCAGCCGGCGCGGCGACGGGGACGGCCTCGGGCCAGAACGACGGAGCCGACGGATCGGGGTGTGCGGCGGGGGCATCGGCCATGCCGTAACGTAGCCACATCCCTCAGCCACGTCGGTGCCCGCTTATCTTTTAGATGGTAGACGGGCCGGTGCGACCGGTCCCGTGCTCATCGTCACGCTTCCCCGATCTCCACGAGTCCATGCTTCGTTCCCTGTCGTCTCTGACCCGTCGCGCCGCCGCTGCGGCCCGTGCCGTTGCGTACCTGCCACTGCTCGGCGCCGCCTCCCTGCTGAGCGCCTGCGGCGCGGACAGCAACGCCCCGAACATTCCGTCCAACCCGGCGGTGGAGACCTACGCGAGTTCGCTGGGCGTGAACATCGCGGCGATGACCAAGAAGAGCGACAACCTGTTCGTGCAGGATCTCGTGGTCGGGACCGGCGCGGAAGCCGTGGCCGGACGCACGATCCGCGTGACGTACTCGGGCTTTCTCATCAACGGCAACCGCTTCGACTCGAACGTGGGCGGCACGCCGTTCTCGTTCGCGCTCGGCGCGGGCATGGTGATCCCGGGATGGGATCAGGGCGTCGCCGGCATGAAGGTCGGCGGGAAGCGCAAGCTCGTGATCGGCTCGACGCTGGGCTACGGCAATCAGGGCTCGGGCCCGATTCCGCCCAACGCGACGCTGGTGTTCGACGTGGAACTGCTCGGCGTGCAGTAAGCACGCCGATGCGCACGCGCCGCTTCGCCTCATCGCTGCTGCTGCTCTGCACGGCCTCCGTCTCCGCCACGGCGCTGCGCGCCCAGGCACCGGCGGAGCGGTTCGACCTGATCATCGCGGGTGGCTCGGTGCTCGACGGCACGGGTCGCGCCGCACAGCGTCTCGACGTGGGGATCCGCGGCGACCGGATTGTCGCCCTCGCGCCCTCGTTGCCGCGTGCGAACGCCACGCGGGTGATCAATGCCGCCGGCCGCACGGTGTCGCCGGGGTTCATCGATCTGCACGCGCACCTGGAGCCGCTGCTGCAGTATCCGCTCATGGAGAGCGCGCTGCGGCAGGGGGTCACGCTCGCGCTGGGTGGTCCTGATGGTGGATCGCCATTGCCGCTCGCGCCGTATCTGGACTCGGTGCGCACGGCGACGATCGGCATCAACGTGGCGTACCTCGTGGGGCACAACGACGTGCGCCGCGCGGTGCTGGGCATGGCGTCGCGCGCCCCGACGGCGGCCGAGTTGGCGCGCATGCGGTCGCTGGTGGCGGTCGCGATGGGGCAGGGGGCGTTCGGGTTGAGCACGGGACTGCTGTATCTGCCCGGCACCTACTCGAACATCGACGAAGTGATCGCGCTGGCGCAGGTCGCGAGCGACAGCAGCGGCATTTACACGTCGCACCTGCGCAAGGAAGGGATCGGGCTGTTGGACGGCGTGGCCGAGGCGCTCGAGATCGGGCGTCGGGCACGCATCCCGGTGGTGCTCACGCACCACAAGGCAGTGGGGCAGCAGATGTGGGGCAAGAGCTCGATCACGTTGGCGATGGTGGACAGCGCGCGGAAGGCCGGTACGGACGTGATGGTGGACCAGTATCCGTACACGGCCACGCACACGGGGATCGGCGTGCTGGTGCCCAGTTGGGCGATGGCCGGTGGGGATGCCGAGTTCCGCCAGCGGCTCGCCGTACCGGCGCTCAAGGACAGCATCATGCGCGGCATTATCGACAACATCCTGAATGACCGCGGTGGTGGCGACTTGGCGCGCGTGCAGTTCTCGCGCGTGGGCTGGGACAAGAGTCTCGAGGGGAAGACGCTGAAGGATTGGGCGGTGCGCCGTAACCTGGCGCCGACGCCGGAGAACGGCGCCGCACTGGTGCTGGAAGCGATGCTCAATGGGGGAGGCAACGCGATCTATCATGTGCTCGACGAGCAGGACGTGCGGCGCATCATGGTGGCCCCGTTCGCGATGATCGCGAGCGACGGACGGATTTCGAGCCCGGGTGACGGTCATCCGCACCCGCGGGCGTACGGCACGTTTCCGCGCGTGCTGGGCGAGTACGTGCGCAACCAGAAGCTGCTGCCGCTCGAGACGGCGATTCACAAGATGACGCAGATGCCGGCGGTGCGACTGGGGCTGACCGATCGTGGCGTGCTCCGCGTCGGGGCGGTGGCGGATGTGGTCGTGTTCGACGCGGCCACCGTGAAGGACATGAGCACGTTCGCCGAACCGCATCAGTATCCGGTGGGGATCGAAACGGTGGTGGTGAACGGCACCGTGGCGGTGAGTGGCGGGAAGGCGACAGGGGTGAGGGCGGGGAAGGTGGTGCGGCGGAAGTAGTCGTTTCTCTGCTTCCTCCACCCTGACACCCTCCACCCTGCCTTCTAAGCAGTTGGCAGTTCTGACGACGCGTGTTCATCCACCACCGGCCTGTATCGCAGCGCCTCCCCCACGTGCATGCGGTTCACCACCTCGAGGTCATCGAGATCCGCGATGGTGCGTGCCACGCGCAGCACGCGGTGATATGCGCGGGCGCTCAGGGTGAGTTTGTCGGCGGCGCGAACCAGTAACGCGCGGGCGTCGGGCTCCAGTCGCGCGGCGGGTGCGATGAGGCGCACCGGTGCGGTGGCGTTGGTGAGGGCGGCCAGTGGCTGCGTGCCGGCGGTGTGGGCGTAACGCGCGCGCTGCCGCTCACGCGCGGCGATCACGCGGGTGCGCACGTCGGCTGAGCGCTCCTGCGGCGTGTGCGCGGCGAGGTCGCTGGGTGGCACCCGCTGCACATGCACGTGCAAGTCAATGCGATCGGCCAGTGGCCCCGACAGTCGCGCTCTATGCCGCTCGAGGTCGGCCACCGAACATCGGCAGTGTCGGTCCTCGCAGCCGGCGTACCCGCACGGGCATGGATTGCTGGCGGCGATGAGGGCGAAGCGCGACGGAAATCGCACGGCGCGCGCGGCGCGGGCGACGACCACCACGCCGTCCTCGAGCGGTTGCCGCAGCGACTCCAACGTGTGTCGCGGAAAGAGCGACAGTTCGTCGAGGAATAACACGCCACGATGCGCGAGACTCACCTCACCGGGGCGTGGCCACCCGCCGCCACCAACGAGTCCGGCGGTGGAGATGGAGTGATGCGGCGCGCGGAACGGACGTGCGGGTGTGGCGCTGGTGGGCACCAGCTCCGGGCCCAGCAATCCGGCCACGGAGTGAATAGCGAGTACCTCGAGTGCTTCCTGTTCATCGAGTGGCGGCAGAATGCCGGGCAGTCGACGGGCGAGCATGGTTTTGCCGGCGCCCGGTGGGCCGACCAACAACAGGTTGTGCGAACCGGCCGCCGCGATTTCGAGGGCGCGCACGGCGAGTGACTGACCCACGACATCGCCAAGGTCTGGTGTGTCATCGGGGCGCGTCTCGGTGCGTCGCGGTCGCGTGGCGCTGCGCGCCGTCCCATCGCGCAGCGCGCGCACCAGTTCTTCGAGGGTGCGTGGTGCCATCGCGCGCGCGCTCGGCACACGCAGCGCTTCGGCCAGATTGTCGGGCGGAACGATCAGCAGGGCGTCGCTGGTCGCGGCGACGTGCCGCGCCACGGCGAGCACCCCGCGCACGCTCCGGAGTTGTCCGTCGAGGCCGAGTTCGCCGACCGCGCAGGTGTGCGGGAGGGCGTCGGCGGGGATCTGTCCCGTTGCGGCGAGCAGGGCCAGCGCAATGGGGAGATCGAACGCCGTGCCGGTTTTCGGTAAGTCTCCAGGCTGGAGATTCACCGTGATCCGGCGTGGTGGAATCGTGAATCCGGAGTTCGCCAGCGCCGCGTGCACGCGGTCGCGGCTTTCCTTCACGGCCGTCGCGGCGAGACCGACGAGCGTCCACTGTGGTAGCCCATTGGCTACATGCACTTCGACGAGGACGTCGAGGGCATCGATGCCGAGGACGGCGGCGGAGGGGGCGGCGGCAAGCATGGGGAGAGTGTACGGCGCGGGGCACCGATCACTGTCATCGGAAGTGTGCGCGCGTGGTCTTGCCGCCGCATGGACGTCACGTTGCTGGTGCGCGTGTGGGTCGCGCACTTGTCCACAGTGCAATGCCCGCGACGTCGCCATGATCGAGTCGCCGCGCGGTGGAACGGCGTATTGTCGCATGGAGATGGGCACACAACCCCGTTGGTCTGCGTGCACCTCCAGCGCGGGCAGGACGGAATGACATGTGGCTCCTGAAAACTCGGTGCGATTCAAAGTGAACCGCCCCGGGTTTTCCGAAGACTCACCTAGTCGAGTCCCGCTTCAACCAAGCCCGAAGATGGGGTGAGTAGAGAGTGCGCCGAGCGATGGGGGTTTCATCCCCACCGTGGTCCACTGTGGTAGCCCATTGGCTCCATGCACCTCGACGAGCACGTCGAGGGCATCGATGCCGAGGACGGCGGCGGAGGGAGCGGCGGCAAGCATGGGGAGACAGTTCAATGCCCGGCGCCCGATCACTGTCATCGAAATGCGGCGGGCGTTACCGCACGAACGCCGACGCGCCGTGTGCGGCGCCGCATGACCACCTACAACGCACCCACGTCCCAGTGGGTGTACTTAACCAAAACCGTCTCCTAAAAGCACGAGGCGATTCAGTTCACTCTGGACTGGATCAGTAGTGGTACCGGGCCTGCAGGAAGTCGATGCGGTCATCGTACACCTTGTAGACGAGCCGATGCTCTTGGGTGATCCGGCGCGACCACACGTTGGCACCAAGCGCCTTGAGCGGCTCCGGCTTCCCAATGCCGGTGAACGGCGTCCGCATGATCACCTCCATCAGGTCCAGCAACTTGAGCGCGATGCGAGGCTGCTCGGCGACCCAGTAACGCAAATCCTCGTGACACTCCGGCTGGACCACCGCATCGCGGCGCGTCGGCCGCGCCGCGGCGTTGTTCGCTGTCTGGTCCGCGGCGCGGCCAGCGGCCTTGGGAACGGGCGGACGCTTTCCCATGCCCGCCCGTCAGTCGGCCGCGTGCGCGCCTAAGGAGGCGCGCAACTCCTGCAGCGTGGTGGGCTCGACGTCCCGCGCTTCTGATCGCGCCAGCGCCGCAATCAGCCGCGCGGCGTTCTTGGGGGACCGGAGCAGATGGGCCGTTTCCATCAGGCCCGCCAGCTCGGCGGCCGGCAGCAGCGCCAAATCCTCATGGCCACGACGCTGGAGGATTATGGGCTCTTGGGAATCCTCGACGGCGTCCCACACCTCGGCGAGATGCTCGCGCAAATGGCTGTACGTCGCTTTGGTCATGGACGGTTTCCCTCTGCAGGTGTCATAAGTTGTACAGAGTTACTGTACGTGATTGGGGCACTGGCGGCAAGTCCCTCAGTGGACACCTCAATCCGGCCACGGATCGACACCGAAAAACCGGCCACGACGCCGGCGAGCTGCGACGTGTTCGCGGGAGACTGCACCCGTCCTCAGAAAACCCGCGGCGGTTCAACCATACGCCGCGAGAGCACGTCGATCACGCACGCGACGTCCACCACGCCACGTCACGTCGCGACGTACGTTCGTGAGCGGCCCAACGCTGATATTGCGGCCTGCGCGATAGGCCCGCTGCACGACGGGGCGCTCTGCGTGATGTGCGCCGCGCTCACGGGGGTTTCGTACCGACACTGGTCCACTGTGGTAGCCCATTGGCTACATGCACTTCGACGAGGACGTCGAGGGCATCGATGCCGAGGACGGCGGCGGAGGGGGCTGCGGCAAGCATGGGGCGAGTGTATCGCCTGTGCTGCGCGGTGCTGTCACCGGAATGCTGCAGGCCGGGTGAAACCAACGCCGCACCATGCTGGATAACGAAACGGGCGCCCCGTGGGGGCGCCCGTTCGGTCATGCGTGAGAGGGGTCGTGGGTCAGCACGACCCACACCGGCTAACGGTAGAAGTAGATGTTGTCGACGTAGAGAATCGTGGGCGAGGCGCCGACGAAGAGCATCTGCTGCAGCCGGTTCTTGGCCGACAGGCCGGCGAAGCTGGCGAGCGGAATGTCGAGCGACACCCAGCTGCCGGCGGCAATCCGGCCCGCCTGATACTTGCCGATGGCAGCGGTGCCGGTGGCGTCGTTCACCAGCTGGATTTCGAGACCGGCCGACGGGTTCGGCGACCAGACGTCGATGTGGATGCCGACCATGTTGGAGGCGTCCACGATGTTGGCGGGCACGCTGGTGCCGAACTCGATGCCGACGAAGTTGAAGAGCGAGTACTTCTTGATGCCGCGGCCGGCCACGGTGAACGGATCCGTCAGTTCACTGTTGCCCGCGCTCCAGCTGGTGCGCCAGGTATCGACGCCCCGGTTGGTGTAGGCGGTGGTGAAGAGCGAGATCACATCGGCGGCGGCCTTGGTGGGTGCGGCGGCGATCGTGGAGGGGACGCCCAGCGGGGCGGTGACCGTGACCGTGGCGCTGCCCGGTACAGTCACGCCGTTCATGGTGGCGGTGATCGTGGTCGTGCCGGCGGTCAAGCCCGTCACGAGTCCATCGGCGCTCACCGTGGCGACGGCGGGGTTGCTGGACGTGAGGTTGTACCAGCGCCACGCCACGTCGGTGAGCTTGCCGCCGTTGGGGAGCACGGGGGTGGTGTAGCTCACCGTGTTCGGACCCGGGTTCATCTGCTGCGGCGTGCCCACGGACACGTTGAGCGGCTGCCAGCCGACGGTGGCCGCGGAGGGCGCGCCGAGCTGGGCGGCCGGCAGCGTCTCGTACTGCATGTCGGCGAACCACACCGTGTAGTTGTTCGGGCCGTCGGCGAAGTGGAACAGACCGTTCGCGGCGGTGGTCTTGGCCGGGTTCGGGATTGGGATCGTGTACTTCGTGAACGTGGTGGTGAGCGGGATGCCGATCGATTCCGCGTTGAGCACCGGGGTGCCGGAGGCGGCGTTGCCGATCCCGACCTTCATGGTGGTGTTGGCGACGCTGCTCTTGGCCCAGAAGGTGAGCGCGTTGAACGCCGACAGATTGCGCGGCGTGGCGGCGACGAGTGCACCACCCGAGTAGGCGCCGCTGCCGGTGACGACGGCCTTGAGCGTCTTGCGGCCGTTGTAGAGCGTCGTGGCGTCGACGGACACATTGTTCGCGGCGCCGCCGAAGTCGGCGAACGACACCCCCGTATCATAGGCGTCGGAGAAGACCTGCGAGCCCGCGGGCGGCGCCGGCGGTGTGACCGTCACCACACGCGTCGCGGTGCGCGTGGAGGCCGTGTGCGTGGCGGTGATGGTCGTGGTGCCGGCGGCAACGGCCGTCACGAGGCCGGTGGCACTGACCGTGGCGACGTTGGCCGCCGACGAGGCGAACGTGACGCCGGAGGCGAGGGCGCCGGTGGTGGCGTCGCTGTACGTGCCGGTAACGGTGAGCTGCTGCGTGCCGGCAATGGCGAGCGACACGGTGGCCGGCGTGATGGCAATCGACGCGAGCGACGGTGCCACGGTGATCACGGCCGTGGCGGTCTTCCCGGAGGCCGTGGCGGTGATCGTGGCGGTGCCGGCGGCGACCGCGGTCACGAGACCCGTGGCGCTGGCCGTGGCGACGGCGCTGGCCGACGACGTGAACGTGACGCCGGTGGACAGCGCCGTCGTGGACCCATCGGAGTAGGACCCCGTGACGGTCAGCGCCTGCGTGCCGCCGATAGCGAGATTCGCCGTGGACGGGCTCACACTGATGGACGAGAGCGTCTTGGCGGCCGTCGTGCTCGAGGAGTCACAGGCGGTCAGGGCGAGACTCGAACTGACCGCGAGAGCGACGGCAATTCGGGAGAATTGCGGGAAACGCATGCGATGCCTCCAGGGCGTGGTCGTACGGCGGCGGGGAGGTCCGGGCGAGTGGGCGGGGCGGGGGAGGCGCGCCGGCGCTTGGATCGCGGACTTTGTAAGGCAGGAAAACAAAGATTCGGGGCGATGGGCGGAATTGTCAAGTTCACCGCGGGCGGTTCAGCGGCGGCGCCGGCCGACGGTGATGCCCACCGCTGCACCGCCGCGTGCTGGGCGGGCCTCGACGTCGACCCACTCCACGAGGGCGGACGTCGGAAGGCGTCGCCAGCGCTCCCAGCGTCCGACGGCGCCGATCGTCCCGCCCACGAGCACCCCCGCGGCCCCGCCGATGGCGGCGCCGATCCCGGCGTGGAAGTTCCGGCCGAAATCGACGAGACACCCAAACTCACCGCAGCCGTCATCGGTGTAGCTGGCGGCACCGATGATGGCCCCCGTCCCCGCCCCGGCCGCAAGTCCGATGGCCAGTCCTTGCCATACGGCGCGCTGACGTCCGCGACTGACGTCCAGGCGGCGGACCTCCGCGACCGGCAGGGTCTCCTCGATGCCGTCGGCCCACAGGACGACCAGACTGTCCCGCGCGGCGGCGCGCAGTACGCCGATGCGTCGCGCCCCGTCCGGGAACCGTGGCGACCGGTTGGCCGGTGTCAGACGGACGCGGGCCCCGACCGCGAGCACACCGGCGGAGGGCGGCCGCGTCGGCTGCCCGCTCGTGGAGTGGATCGGGACGGTCAGTGCGGCGATGGCTAAGAGCGGATCGAGCCACATAAAGCGGCGCATACAGACTCCGCGCGCACGCGGGCGCGCTACGCAAGGGCGATGACATGGGAGGAGCGACGGTCCGGCACGCGCCAAGGTAGGCCGGGGTTCCGCGTCCGCTGTCGGGGCGGCGCCGGACACAGCGGGCGGGTGTTCTGCCGCGCGGCCCTCTGGGGCTGTCACGCTGCTGGCCGGGGGTGTCCCGCCCTCTATCGTGATGCGTAGACGAACTCTACCTGGTACTGTGAATACCTGATCACGTTCGCGGGCCGACGTCGACCCGATCTCTTCCTTCATTCCCACTGATGACCATGAACGTTCGCCACATCGCGCTGATCGCGCCGGTCGTGCTCCTCGCCGCCTGCCAGGGCGCCGAACCTGTGGCCCCCGAGCAGGCGCAGCCGGCGTCGCCGGTGTTGGCCGCCAGCGCCAACGCGCGGATTCCGGGCCGGTACATCGTGGTGCTCAAGAGCGACGTGCGTGACGTGCCGGGGCTGGCACGCGGCCTTGCGGCCGGCAACGGAGGCGAAGTGGGCTACATCTACGAATCGGCCCTCAAGGGCTTCTCGATCACGCTCGGCTCGGCACAGGCCGCCGAGGCGATCGCACGCAACCCGAACGTGGCGTTCGTGGAAGAAGATCAGGTCGCGACCGCCTCCGTGACGCAGAGCGGCGCCACGTGGGGACTCGACCGCATCGACCAGCGCAACCTGCCGCTGAGCACGTCGTACACGTATACCGCCACCGGCACCGGCGTGCGCGTGTACATCGTGGACACCGGGATTCTGCCCACCCACACGGAATTCGGCACCCGGGCATCCACCGGTTACGACGCCATCACCCCCACGGCGCCGAAGGCTGATTGCAACGGGCACGGCACCCATGTGGCGGGCACGATCGGCGGCAGCATGTATGGCGTGGCGAAGGGCGCGACGCTGATCGGGGTACGCGTGCTCGACTGCAACGGCTCCGGGTCGAACACCGGGGTGATTGCCGGTGTGGACTGGGTGGCGGCCAATGCCATCAAGCCCGCCGTGGCCAACATGAGCCTGGGCGGCGGCGCCTCGACGGCGATCGACAACGCCGTGGCCGGCGCCATCAGCAAGGGCATCACCTTCGTGGTCGCCGCCGGCAACAGCAATGCCAACGCGTGCAACTACTCGCCGGCCCGCGCGGCCAACGCCATCACCGTGGGCGCCACCGGCAGCACGGATGCCCGGGCCTCGTACTCGAACTTCGGGAAGTGTCTCGACATCTTCGCGCCGGGCTCGTCGATCACGTCGGCGTGGTACACGAGCACGACGGCCACCAACACGATCAGCGGCACCTCGATGGCGTCGCCGCATGTGGCCGGCGTCGCGGCGCTGTTCCTGCAGCGCAAGCCGACGTCGTTGCCGCAGGTGGTGCGCGACTCGCTCGTCGCCAACTCGACCGCCAGCAAGGTGACCAGCGCCGGTACGGGCTCGCCCAACCGGCTGCTCTTCTCGAATTACTGAGTGTCTGTCGCGTCGCCCGACTCGGGCGACGCCCCGCGGACGTTGGACACTGCTGTGGTACCCTCGGCCCTGTCGGCGCATCGCGTCGGCGGGGCTGTGTGTTTGCGCATCGCGCCACAGCGCACCGCACCGCGGCACAGCGGGGTACCACGGCGCAGTGCCGCGGTCCGTTCAACGGCCGTAGCTTGCACGCTCCCCCTTTTTCCGGTCTGCCGTGGGCTGTCTCTCTCGTATAGGCTGCATCACCGTGCTCGCGATTGGCGCCGCGGCCGGCTATTGGCTGTACGGCAACCGGTTGCCGTCGGTGCTCTCACGGGCCGCCTCGGGCGCGGCCGGCACCGTGACCACCGTGGCCACAAAGGCCAGCGAGCGGCTCGATCGCAGCGATGGCGCGCCCCCGCTGGCGGAACGCGAGGCCGCACAGGCGGGGCGTGAGCAGGCGATCGGGTGGGTGCCGCTCCGCATCCCTGAGGCCGGGCCAGCTGTCGCCTCGGCGCGTTCGCCGATGTCCCGTCTGTCGGGGCGCCGCGGCCCGGCCTTCGTGTCCTTGGGGGCGCCAGAGCTGGCGCCGTGGATTGCGGCCGGGGTCGCGACCGCGTTGCCCGCCACCGCCAGCCGGCGTGCGCTTGCCATCGTGAAGGATTCGGTGCTGCTGCGCGCCGAGGTGGAGCTCGGCGACCTCGCGGGTGATGGGGCCCTGGGCGCGGTGATCGGGGCGGCGCTGGACGGCCGCGACACCCTGCGCGTGGCGGGGACGCTTGAGCTCGTGCGTCCCGGGCTCGCGCGCTACCGTGTGCAGGCGATCCGTCTGCGGGGGATCGACCTTCCGTCACGACTCATCCCCACGCTGCTCACGATGCTGCGTCGTACCACGCCGACCGATTCCGCCACGGCGGTTGGGGTCGGTGCGCTGGCGTTGCCACTGCCGCGGGTCGTGGCGGATCTGCGCGTCGCCAACGGAAAAGTCACCCTCTACAAGGCAGTCCGGCCATGAATTCGCCTCGCATTCTCGTGATCGATGACGAAGCCGGCATCCGCGCGGCACTCGGGCAGCTGCTCGAGTACGAGGGGTACGAGGTGCGGACAGCGACGGGCGGTGCCGAGGGGCTTGCGATCTACGGGACCTTCCGGCCGCAGCTCGTCTTCCTCGATGTGAAGATGGCCGGCCTGGATGGCCTCGAGGTGCTGAAGCGCCTGCGCCAGCTCGATGCGCACGCGACGGTCGTCATGATCAGCGGGCACGCCACGATCCAGACGGCGGTGGAGGCGACCCAGCTCGGCGCGTACGATATTCTCGAGAAGCCGCTCGACACGGATCGCGTGTTGGTGCTGCTGCGCAATGCGTTCGAAACACGGCAGCTCACCGAGGAGAACGAGCGCCTGCGGCAGACCATCGCGTCGCGCTACGAGATCGTGGGGCGCAGCGCCGGGATTCGCGCACTGCTGGAGCGTATCGACAAAGTGGCGGCCACGCCGGCGCGCGTGCTGATCACCGGCGAGAACGGTACGGGCAAGGAGCTCGTGGCGCGGGCCATCCATCACGGCTCGCCGCGTGCCAAGAAACCGTTCGTGGAAGTGAACTGCGCCGCGATTCCCTCGGAGCTGATTGAGAGCGAGTTGTTCGGCCACATGAAAGGCTCCTTCACCGGGGCGGTCAGCGACCGGGCGGGCAAGTTCGAGCAGGCCAACGGCGGAACGCTGTTTCTCGATGAGATCGGCGACATGTCGCTGAGTGCGCAGGCCAAGGTGCTGCGCGTCCTGCAGGACGGCGTGGTCACGCGACTGGGCGGCAGCAAGTCGGTGCAGGTGGATGTACGGGTGCTGGCGGCGACGAACAAACAGCTGGAGGAGGAGATCGCGCAGGGCCGGTTCCGCGAAGATCTCTTCTACCGACTCAACGTGGTGCCGATCGCCGTGCCGGCGCTGCGTGAGCGGCGGGAGGACATCGAGCAGCTGGTGGTGTATTTCCTGCAGCAGTTTGCGACGCGTGACGGGATGCCGGTGCGCGACATCACCGACGAGGCACTGCGTCACCTCACGGCGTTGGACTGGCCGGGGAACGTGCGCGAACTGCGCAACACCGTGGAGCGGCTGGTGATTCTCGCGGGCGGTCCCACGATCGGTGCGGGCGATGTGGACCAGCTGGTGGGTCGGCGGTCGGCGGAGCCGACGGGGCTCGGCGATTGGATGGAGTGCGCCACCTTCGAGGCCTTCAAGCTGGCGGCCGAGCGGGCGTTCCTGCTGGCGAAACTGCGGGCGTTCGACTGGAACGTGTCGGAGACGGCGCGGGCGCTCGATATGCCGCGGTCGAATCTGTACAAGAAGATCGAGCGGTACGCGCTGACCCGGGAAAGCACTCTTGGGTAGTCGCGGTGCCGCCGCACGGTTGTCCTGATCCCTTTTCCCCGTGATCTCATGAGTGACCGTAACTGGGACGCCGAGCTGGCGAAGATCGACAAGCAGCTGGCATCGGTGTCCGACGAGGCGCTGCTGGCGGAGCGTACGGCGGCGTCCGCCCCCCCGGGCCGTCCGGCGGCAGGTGTGGCGCGTGGCGCGTCACGTGAGGCGCCGTCGCGCGCCGCGGCGTCCGCGGTCGCTCCGGCTGGCGGGCGGTGGGTGGGCTGGCTCAAGGTGGCGCTCGCCGTCGCGGCGGCCGCCGGTTTAATGGTCTGGCCGTGGCCGGCCGCGTGCGGCGCGCCGCTGCTGGGCTTCACGGCGGCCGCTGGCGGCGTGGCGGTGCTGGGACTGTGGAGCGCGGTGGGCACCTGGCGCCACCGTCTGGGACTGGCGCACGTGGCGTCGTTGCTGGTGGTGGCGTGGGGGCTGGTGCTCGGTGCCCGCGAGGTCCTGCCGCGGGTGGGGTATGCCGTGCCCACGGCGGCGCGCGGCCTGGGGTGGAGCTGCCCGGCGCCGACGGTGGGCCCTGCGGCGCTCCCTCGCTAGTTTCCGCGCATGACGACCTTTCAGAATTTCATTGGTGGCGTGTGGACGGCTCCCTCGACCGGCACGTATTTCGAGAATCGCAATCCGGCCGATCAGCGTGACCTGATCGGACGGTTTCCGGCCTCCGGCGCCGCCGACATCGATGCCGCCGTGGCCAGTGCGCAGCGTGGCTTCGATCGCTGGAAGCGCACGCCGGCGCCGGCACGGGGCGACGTGCTGCGGCGGGTGGGTGACCTGATGGCAGCGCGCAAGGAAGAGATCGCGAATCTCATGACGCGCGAAATGGGCAAGCCGCTCACCGAGACGCGTGGCGACGTGCAGGAAGGGATCGACACGGCGTACTACGCGGCCACCGAAGGGCGCCGCCTGTTCGGGCACACCGTGCCGAGTGAACTGGCCAACAAGTGGGCGATGAGCATGCGCCGCCCGATCGGCGTGTGTGGGCTCGTGACGCCGTTCAACTTCCCGATGGCGATCCCCACGTGGAAGGCATTTCCGGCGCTCCTGTGCGGCAATGCGGTGATTCTCAAGCCGGCCGAAGATGTGCCGCACACCGCGACGGTGCTGGTCGAACTTCTGCTCGAGGCCGGCCTGCCGCCCGAGGTGATCCAGCTCGTGCACGGCATGGGTGAGGTGGTGGGGAAGGCGCTCGTGGAGCATCCGCAGGTGCCGGTGATCTCGTTCACGGGATCCACCGAAACCGGCCGCTTTGTGGGCGAGACGTGTGGGCGCCTGCACAAGCGGCTGTCGCTGGAAATGGGCGGCAAGAACGCGCAGATCGTGCTGAACGACGCAGATCTGGATCTGGCGATCGACGGTGTCCTCTGGGGCGCCTTCGGGACCACGGGACAGCGCTGCACGGCCACGAGCCGCCTGATCCTCCAGCGCGGCATTCACGATACCGTGGTGGAGCGCTTGGTCGCGCGCGCGGAGGCCCTGGTGCTGGGCGACGGACGCGTGGCCGGCCACGACGTGGGGCCGCTGGTGAACGAGGCGGCGCGTGAAAAGGTGGAGCGGTACGTCGAGATCGGACGCGAGCAGGGCGCGACGTTGCGGTGCGGCGGCCAGCGTGCCACGGGCGGTGCGCTCGATCACGGATTCTTCTTCCAGCCCACGATCTTCACGAATGTGACGGCCGGATCGCGGTTGGAGCAGGAAGAGATCTTCGGACCGGTGCTCTCGGTGATCCAGGTCGATTCCGTCGAGGAGGCGTTCGCGGTGAACAACGGGGTGCGCTACGGCCTGTCGTCGTCGGTGTACACCAGCAACGTGAACGTGGCGTTCCGGGCGCTGCAGGATCTCGACAACGGCATCACGTACGTGAACGCGCCGACGATCGGCGCCGAGGCGCATCTCCCCTTCGGTGGTGTGAAGGAGACGGGGAATGGACACCGGGAGGGCGGCTGGGAGGTCTACGAGTTCTACTCTGAGACCAAGGTCGGATATGTGGATTACTCCGGTGCGCTGCAGCGTGCCCAGATTGACAATTACTAACGCGGTGTGAAATGGTCCACCGGCGGCGCCCGATCGGAACCACGGTCCGATCGGGATGCCGCTACGTCACGGAGGCCGTGGCTTTTGCGCCGTGGCGCGTTGACGAACGGTGTCCCGCTAGTTCACGATTAAGGACAAGTCGTTCGCACCGATGTACAGGACGCCGCGCTCCCTCCCTCCCCGCGGTCGCGCTACCCGTCTCTCTGCCCCACGAGCCGCTCCGACATGGCTGTGACGCCCCCGAAGAAGAAGGTGTCGTACGAGGAAGGCTCCCTCGATCAGTATCTGCGTGACATCAGCGCGTATCCCCTGATCTCACGCGAAGAAGAGGCGGAGCTGGCGCGACGGATCCGTGTGGGGGATCAGGAAGCACTCGACAAGTTGGTGCGCTCCAACCTGCGTTTCGTGGTGTCGGTCGCGAAGAAATATCAGAATCAGGGGGTCTCCCTCTCCGATCTGATCAACGAGGGGAACCTCGGGCTCATTCGCGCCGCGCACAAGTTCGACGAGACGAAGGGGATCAAGTTCATCTCCTACGCGGTGTGGTGGATCCGTCAGGCGATCCTGCAGGCGCTGGCCGAACAGTCGCGCATTGTCCGCGTGCCGCTCAATCGGGCCGGGACGCTGCATCGCATCGGCAAGCGGGCCAATACGCTGCTGCAGGAACTGGGGCGCGAGGCCACGCACGCGGAAATCGCCGAAGGGATGGACATCACCGAAGAGGAAGTCGCGAAGACGATGTCCATTTCGCAGGTGCATCTCTCCCTCGATGCGCCGATGACGCCGGGCGAGGACAATCGCCTGTTGGATTATCTGCCCGACACGAATCACGCCACCCCCGACGAGCAGACCTTCGAGAAGGCGCTGACGGAAGCGATCGAGGATTCGCTGGGGAGCCTCAAGGAGCGCGAGTCGAAGATCCTGCGGCTGTATTTCGGCATTGACGGGTCGGAGCCGATGACGCTCGAGGAAATCGGCGCACAGCTGGGCATTACCCGTGAGCGCGTGCGGCAGATCAAGGAGAAGGCGCTCTCGCGCCTGCGCCATGTCTCCCGCGCCAAGTCGCTCGAAAGCTTCCTCGGCTAGTTCCGCCCCGATCCCAGACGGATTTCATGGCTTCTACATACTCCTTCGACGTCACCACCAGCTGCGATTTGCAGGAAGTGGACAACGCGGTCAATCAGGCGCAGAAAGAAGTGACGCAGCGCTTTGATTTCAAAGGCTCGCACATCCTGATCGACTTCAAGCGCGGCGACAATCTGATCCAGATGGAAGCCGAAGGCGACATGCGGATGGAGGCGCTGCTCGATGTGCTCCGCGGGAAGTTGATCAAGCGCGGCGTGCCGGTGAAGAATCTCGAGATCACCGACCCCAAGCCGGGGAGCGGCGAGATCCTGCGCCGCGAGATCAAGCTCAAGATGGCGCTTGACTCCGATCAGGCCAAGAAAGTCTCGGCGACGATCAAGGATGCAAAGCTCAAGAAGGTGACGGCGAGCATTCAGGGCGATCAGGTGCGCGTGTCGAGTCCTGACAAGGATGCCCTGCAGGAGGCCATCGGCGTGCTCCGGAAGGCGGATTTCGAGGTCGAACTCCAGTTCGGGAATTTCCGCTAGGGAGCGCCGGCGCTACCTTTCGCGGATGCTCAAGTTCGGTCTGGTCACCCTCGGGTGCGATAAGAATACGGTAGACTCCGAGCGGTACCTGGCGGATCTCGTCGCGCATGGCGGCGAACAGGTCACCGACCTGCGTGAGGCCGAGGTGGTGGTGGTCAACACCTGCGGCTTCATCGACGCCGCGAAGGCCGAATCGATCGAAGCGATCGTGGCGGCGGCGCGCCTCAAGGACGACGGCGCCTGCCAGGCGGTGTTCGCCATCGGCTGCATGGTGGAGCGGCACAAGGCCGAGCTCGAGGAGGCGTTGCCCGAAGTGGACGTCTTCCTGGGCAACTCCGAGACCGACCGCCTCATTCCCGAGCTCGTGGAGCGCGGCCTGCTGGGCGGATCGCTGGTGGAGCATCCCGGCGTGCGCCTGTTCGGCGGTGACCTGCCGCACGTGCGCTACCTCAAGATCTCCGAAGGCTGCGACCACGGCTGCGCGTTCTGTGCCATTCCGCTCATGCGCGGCAAGCATCGGTCGTTCGCGCTCGACGACCTGGTGAAGGAAGCGCAGCTGCTGGAAGTGCAGGGCGCGCGCGAGATGAATCTCGTGGCGCAGGACCTCGCGCATTACGGCCGCGATCGTCGCGACGGCGTGGCGCTGCCCGAGCTGCTCGAAGCGCTCGTGCGCGAGACGTCGATTCCGTGGATCCGCAACATGTACCTCTACAGCACCGGCATCACGCCGCGGCTGCTCGAGGTCATCGCGGCCAATCCGCGCATCGTGCG
>CANJOX010000018.1 GCA_947475795.1 Gemmatimonadota bacterium | reverse complement strand
GACGTGAGAACCACCATGACATCCGGCTGCTGCATCGTGCTCATTGCTGTCCTCCGAAGCGGCCGGCTGACACCCCGGCCTGATGGAGCGCGCCGCCCGCACCCGATCGCACCCGCGATCGGCAACCGGAACAGCGTCGCGTCTAGCTGAAAGGAAAATAGCGAGTAGATCGCTCCCCTTCAAGAAACT
Source organism: Gemmatimonadota bacterium (assembly GCA_947475795.1). The sequence goes on along the minus strand of CANJOX010000018.1, from coordinate 17,579 downwards.
CGTGCACAAACCACCGGTCATCGCCCGGTGTCACCCCGCAGCGCGCCGACCGCCGCATCGGCCAGCGCCGTGCGGACCCCCCCGATCTTCCGGTTCTCGCGGGTGGGGTTCACGCGGTTCGTGAGCAGGAGCACGAACACACCCTGCCGCGGGTCCATCCAGAGGGAGGTGCCGGTGAATCCAGTATGACCGAACGCCATCGGCGACAGGCGCCCGCCGGCGGAGTTCCCGCCGGTGGGCGTTTCCCACCCCAAGGCGCGCCGCGAGATCGTGGTGTCCTGCGCCCGCGTAAAGGTCGCCACCGTCGCCGAGTCGAATACCCGCACACCGTCCAGCGTTCCGTGGCGGAGGTACATCTGCGCAAACCGGGCGAGATCGCGCCCACTGGAAAAGAGTCCCGCGTGCCCCGAAACGCCGCCCAGACGCGAGGCATTCTCGTCGTGCACCTCACCACGGATCTTCCGCTGCCGCCACGGATCGATCTCCGTGGGGGCAATCCGGGGCATCCACGAGGCCGGCGGGAGGTAGCGAGTGTCGCCCATCCCGAGCGGACCGAAGACGTGCGCACTGTCGTAGCGGGCCAATGGCTCGCCGCTCACGCGTTCCACCAGCGTGCCCAGCAGGATGAATCCGAGATCGCTGTACAGGTAGCGCACCGCCGGGAGCGTATCCGGCGAGGTCGCAAACAGCTGCTGCTCCGCCTCCTCCGGTGTCGCCGCTTCCTTGTACAAGGCCCGCCATGCGGGCAATCCCGACGAATGGGTCAGCAGATGACGCACCGTGATCCGCTCCGCCCCCGGTGCGGTCCAGCCGGGCAGATAGCGCACCACCGGCGCGTCGAGCGCCACCCGGCCGGTACCCACCAACTGGAGCACGGCACTGGTGGTCCCGATCACTTTGGTCAGCGAGGCGAGGTCCCACACCGTTCGTGACGAGGGGCGGGTGGCGTCATCGGCGTCGAGCCGACCGACGCCGTATTCGGCGATGATGCCGTCGGCCGTCCCCACGGCGGCATACGCCCCCGGAAAGGCGCTGTCCGCCATCGCCCGATGGAGCACGGCCTGGACACTGTCGCGGAGCCGGGTCGCCTGGGCCGCCGCGATCCCGGGGACCGCAGTCGGGCGGCTGGTGCGCGGCGCGCACCCTCCAAACGACACGGCCACCGATCCGGCCATCACGGACGCGAGCGCGAACATCGTGACCCCGCGCCGCTTGAGAAAGGCGGGTTTCGGTGCGTTCGTGCACTGGAGGCGGTACCGCGAGGCGACCGCAGGCGAGTCGATGGTGTAGGGATCCGGACGGGTCATGTGTTGGCAGGGGGCAGGGCGTTGCGCGACTCGTGCGTAACGCGATCGCGCAGGTTCTTCGGGAGGGAACGCATGAAGGCGATGAAGACGCTGGTGCTGCTGGCGCTGGTCGGTGCCGCAACGATCGTCGCGGGATGCTCGCGTGGCGCACGCCCCGAGAACGAGCCCACGCCCGATGACAGTATGGACGGGATGCTCGCCGGAACCCGGAACCGCAAGGTGCGCCCCGGAATTTCCGTGCTGCTGGACGATAGCATCAAGCTCATCGCCGGCAAGCGGGTGGCCTTGGTCACCAACCAGACCGGCGTCGATGAAAAAGGGCGGCGCTCGATCGACCTGCTCTTTGCCGACCCCCGCTCGATGCGGGCCGGCGTGAAGCTGGTTCGCCTGTTCGCCCCGGAGCACGGGGCCACGGGAACGGCCGATCGTCCCAACCTCGAGGACGAGCGGGACGTGAAAACCGGTCTCACCATCCACTCCCTCTATCAGCGCGGCACGATTCCGCCCCCCGATAGTCTGCTCACCGACGTTGATGTGCTGGTCGTGGACCTGCAGGACATCGGCACCCGCACCTGGACGTACGTCGGCGTCATGCTCTATAGCATGCACGCCGGTGCCAAGCGCGGCATCCCGGTCCTCGTGCTCGATCGGCCCAACCCGCTCACCGGCGCGCGGGCCGAAGGGGCCCTCCTTGACTCCGCGCTCGCGAACGGAGCGGTTCCCAGCGCCACGAACCGGCCGAACGGCTTCGCCCTCTACCCGATGCCGCTGCGGCACGGCCTCACGATGGGGGAGATGGCCCGGCTCTTTCAGGCGCAGTTCAAGCTGACCACCCGCCTGACTGTCGTCCCGATGCGGAACTGGCGGCGCGCCATGTGGTTCGACGAGACGTCGCTGCCGTGGGTGCGCCCCTCGCCGAACATGCCGAACGGGACCAGCGCGCTCCTCTACCCGGCGCTCGTGCCCTTCGAGGCCAGTAATGTCTCGGTCGGACGTGGAACCGACGAACCGTTCCAGCGCGTCGGCGCCTCTTGGCTGAACGCCGACTCGGTCGCGCGGGCGCTCGAAGACCTGTCGCTCACCGGTGTCCGGTTCAAGGCCGAACGGTTTACGCCGGATAAGCCGGGGGACGGCAAGTTCGCCGGACGGTCCATTCCCGGGGTCCGGATCGAGGTTGTCGATCGAGAGCGGGTGCAGCCGGCCCGGGTCGGAGCCGCCCTGCTCTGGGCCCTCAACCGTATCCACCGCGATTCCCTCAAGATCACCGCCACGGGCTTCGACCAGCGCATGGGGGCGGTCCGGGTCCGCGAGGCCCTCCTCGGCGGCGCCGATCCCGACGCGGTCATGGACCGGCAGCTTCCCGCGGTGATCGCCTTCGAAAAGGACGCCAGACGCTTTTATCTCTACCGTTGACGGGAAGGGAGTTCTAGCTTTCCACGGCTAGATACCCTTCCGTTACTTCAGCGCGATCGAGATGCAATCACTGTGGAGCGCGATCCAGCGCGGATACATGCGAGTCATAGCCCCGGTGGCGGACTGGCTGGTAGCGCGTCGCGTGCGCCCCAATACGATCACGACCGTCGGGACCATTTGTACCTGTACGGCCGGCGTGATCTTCGCGTCGGGGCACATCAGTGCAGGCGGCTGGTTCCTTGGCCTCACGGCGCTCTTTGACGTCCTCGACGGAAACGTCGCGCGCCGCACCGGACAGAGCACCGTCTTTGGGGCGTTCTACGACTCCACGCTCGATCGCGTGGCCGACGGATTTCTGCTCGGCGGACTGTTGGTGTTCTACGCCACCAATCCGGTGCATGCCAGTCAGCCCATGGTCATGGTCACGCTGGCCGCACTGATTGCCACCTTCCTCACCTCGTACGCCCGAGCGCGTGCCGAGGGACTCGGTGTCGACGCGAAGGTGGGCATGCTGCAACGCGCTGAGCGCATCACGCTGCTCTCCGCACCCCAGGCGTTCTTTGGCCTGGCGCTCGACGGCTGGATTCTCGCCGGCATCGTCACTCTCTTGGCCGTGACGGCGTGGATCACCGTGTTTCAGCGCATCTCGTTCGTGTATCGCACGACCACTTCCCCTGGAGAATAAACGCAGTGTCCGACTCGACTCGCGGTAATACCGCGTCCCCAGCCCCGGCGACGGGGAAGCTCGCCATCTTCACGCCGGGTCTCGGCGCCGTGGCGACCACGTTCATCGCCGGTGTTGAGCGCGTGCGCCGCGGACTCTCGGTACCCATCGGGTCGCTCTCCCAGATGGCGACAATCCGCCTCGGCAAGCGCACCGACGGCCGCAGCCCGCTGATCAAGGACTTCGTGTCGCTCGCCAAGCTCGACGACATCGTGTTCGGCGCGTGGGATCCCATTCCTGACACGGCGTATGAGTCGGCCATGAATGCGGGCGTGCTCGACAAGTCGGACATCGAACCGATCGCCGATTTCCTCAAGAGCATCAAGCCGATGCCGGCCGTGTTCGAGAGCCGCTACGTCACGCGCATCACGCGCGCGACGAACGTGAAGACGGGCACGAACAAGCGCGACCTCGCCGAGCAGATTCGCGCCGACATCCGCCACGTCATGCAGAGCAGTGGCGCCACGCGCGGCGTGATGGTCTGGACCGGATCGACCGAGACGTTCATCAGCCCCGGCCCGCAGCATCAGACCATCGAAGCGTTCGAAAAGGCCATGGAAGAGAACGACGATTCGATCGCCCCCAGCATGCTGTACGCCTACGCCGCCATCATGGAAGGCATCCCGTACTGCAACGGTGCGCCGAATCTCTCCGCCGATTTTCCGGCGCTGCTCGACCTCGCGATCGAGAAGGGCGTGCCCGTCTCCGGTAAGGACTTCAAGACCGGCCAGACCTGGATGAAGACCATCATCGCGCCGGGCCTCAAGGCGCGCATGCTCGGCCTCGAAGGGTGGTACTCCACGAACATCCTCGGCAATCGCGATGGCGAAGTGCTCGACGATCCGGCGTCGTTCAAGACCAAGGAAGCGTCGAAGCTCTCCGTGTTGCACACGATCCTGCAGCCCGAAGTCTACCCGGAGCTGTACAAGGACTTCTCGCACGTCGTGCGCATCAACTACTACCCGCCGCGCGGCGACAACAAGGAAGGCTGGGACAACATCGACATCAAGGGGTGGCTGGGCTACCCCATGCAGATCAAGGTCAACTTCCTCTGCCGCGATTCCATCCTCGCGGCGCCGATGGTCCTCGACCTGGCCCTCTTCTCGGACTTCGCCATGCGCGCCGGCATGAAGGGCATCCAGGAGTGGCTGAGCTTCTACTACAAGGCGCCGCAGACCGCGCCGGGGCTCCAGCCGGAACATGATCTGTTCATCCAGCAGACGAAGCTCAAGAACACGCTCCGTCATCTCATGGGTGAGGAGCAGATCACGCACCTCGGACTGGAATACTATCAATGATCGCTCAGCGCACGCGTCGGATCCGTCGCGTGGTGGCAGTCGCCGTAGCCGGCCTTGCGATGGTCGGCTGCGGAGGCAGGGAAGGCCAACCACCGAAGGGTGAACTTCGGTTCAAAACCGAGGACTTCGTCATCCGGGTTGAACCGGAAACCAAGCCGACGCGCGCGCTCGAGCCGATCTATTGGCGTGTCACCGTGCACGACGTGAAGACCGGTCTTCCCATGCAGGGTGGGGAAGGCCGGGTCTTCGCCACCAATCGTGATCGCAAGACGGTCTCCAATGGGCTCGGCGAAACCGAGCAACTGGGGACCTATCGCACCAATCTCATGTTCGTCACCGCCGGGATGTGGGCCATGGCCATCCAGTTTCGGCGCGATTCGACCAAGGTGCTGCAGAAGACGCAGGACTGGACGCAGGACATCCTCGCAGCCGAGGAGCCGGGCGACTTCACGCCGCCGGCCACCTCCCGTCCGCCTGAACCACCACCGCGTGCGTCGATCGACAGTACGCGCAAGGGACCCTGAGTATGCGGCACTTTCATCGGACCTCCGTGACGCCCGATGTGGTGCTCGCAACGGCCGACGCGTTCTTTTCGGCCCTCCGGCTCAACCGGGGGAGTGCCGATGCCCGTACCCGTGCGTTCACCGGGGTGCTTGGTTCGCTCACGCTCTCCGTCCGGATGGAAGGCGGCCACTACACGTTCGTCGAAGTCCACACCGACCAGGTCGGTGAGAGCCGCCTCGACAAGAACGTGAAGAAGTTCTTCAATGCCCTCCATCGCACCGCCGACCCGCGGCACACCATCGAGGCGGGATACTGATGGCTGCGGCGCGAACCAATCGCGCGTCGGCGACCGCGCCGGCGCGCCCCAGCGACGCCCTCTCGCGTGAGCAGAAGCTCGAGCTGTACTACTGGATGAAGCTCACCAGACAGCTCGAGGAACGACTGGTCAACCTGTATCGGCAGACCAAAGTCGTCGGCGGGCTCTTTCGCTCGCTGGGTCAGGAGGCCGACGCGGTCGGCAGCTGCTTTGCGCTCGAGCAGCGTGACGTCATGTCGCCGCTCATCCGCAACCTCGGGGCGATGCTCGTCAAGGGCGCGACCCCCGTGGAAGTGCTCAAGCAGTACATGGCCAAAGCCGACTCACCCACCCGCGGACGCGAGCTCAACATCCATTTCGGCGACATCGGCGAAGCGGGCGTCACGCGTGGGTTCCTCGGACAGATCTCGCCGCTGGGCGACATGGTACCGGTCATGACAGGTGTCACCATGTCCTTCAAGATGCGGGGCGAGGATCGCGTCGGCCTGGTCTATGTCGGCGACGGCGCCACGAGCACGGGCGCCTTTCACGAGGGCATCAACTTCGCCGCCGTGCAGAAATGCCCGCTGGTCGTGATCGTCGAAAACAACGGGTATGCCTATTCCACCCCCACGTCGAAACAGTCGGCCGCCCGCTTTTTCGTCGATAAGGCCATCGGCTACGGCGTGCTGGGACTGCAGGCGGACGGCAATGACGTGCTGGCCACCTACGATGTCACCCGGCAAGCGGTCGATCACGCGCGCGCGGGCCATGGCGTGGCCTTGGTTGAACTGATCACGTACCGTCGCAAGGGACATGCCGAGCACGACAATCAGTCGTATGTCCCGCCCGGCGAAATCGAGCAGTGGGCCGCGGAGAACGATCCCATCGACCGGTACCTGCACGTCATGCGGACGGTGCTCGGTGCCACCGAGGACGAAATCGCGGCCATCGATGCGCGCATCATGCGCGAGATCGATGAGGCCACCGATCTCGCGGAAGCCTCGGGCACGCCGGACGCGAGCGAGGCGCTTCTGGGCGTGTACGCCAATCCACCGGCCGAGCAGCCGCTCTGGTTCCGGCGCGACGCCGGTGTGGAGTCGTACGGCCAGGAACGCCCCGAAAGCTGGGGCACCTGGAACGCTGGTGAGGGCACTCGCTGATGGCCGAGATTACGTACCTCGAAGCCATCCGCGAGGCGCTGTTCGAGGAAATGGCGCGCGACCCGAACGTGTTCTGCATGGGCGAGGACATTGGCGCCTTCGGCGGTGCGTTCAAGGTCACCGAAGGCTTGCTGGCAAAGTTCGGCGAACAGCGAGTGATCGATTCGCCGATCAGTGAGATCGCGCTGGTGGGCGCGGCGGCCGGTGCCGCCCACATGGGGTTGCGGCCGGTGGTCGAGATGCAGTTCATCGACTTCATCGCCAACGCCTACGACATGCTCACCAACTACGTCGCGACGGCGCGCTATCGCGCATTCCTGCCGTGCCCGATGGTGGTGCGCGGGCCCAGCGGCGGCTATGTGCGCGGCGGCCCGTTCCATTCGCAGAACCCGGAAGCCGGTTTCCTGCATACGCCGGGGCTCAAGATCGTGTATCCGTCCACGGCGGCGGATGCGAAGGGCCTCATGAAGTCGGCCATTCGCGACGACGACTGCGTGCTCTTCTTCGAGCACAAATATCTGTACCGTCGCGTGAAGGACGTCATGCCCGCGGGCGATCACGTCGTGCCGATCGGTAAGGCGCGGGTGGCGCGCGAAGGCAGCGATGTGTCGATCGTGACCTACGCGTCCACGGTGTGGAAGGCGCTCGAAGCGGCCGACCTCCTGGCGGCGGAAGGGATTTCCGTCGAAGTCATCGATTTGCGCTCGCTTGCGCCGATGGACGATGAGGCGATCTTCCGCACTGTGAAGAAGACCAATCGGCTCTTGATCGTGCACGAGGATACGCGCACCGGTGGGATGGCGGGTGAGATCACCGCGCGCGTGAACGAAACCTGCTTCGAGTGGCTCGACGCGCCCGTGTTGCGCGTCACGGCGGCGGATATCCCGCTGCCGTACGCTCCAGCCCTCGAGGATTACGTGTTGCCGCAGACCGCCGATATCGTTCGAGCGGTCCGGCGCCTGACTGCGTATTGATGACGACGACCTCTGCTGGCGGTGCGCAGACACCCCTTCCCGAAGACCGTGTGGGTCGGAACATCGGGGTGGGATGTTTTTCGGTGTTTGTCGGTGCCGTAAGCGGCGCGATGGTTGGTGTCGGTTTCGGCAAGTTGCTGGGGTTTTTCGCACGGTGTACACCGATGGCGGGCCTGCCCGCGTGTGACTGGTGGGTGTACGCTGGGTATGGTGGTGCCATCGGCGCGATTTCGCTGCCGATTCTCGCTTTGTGGCGTTTGCGTCGCGCGGATCGCGCGGCCGATGCTGCTTCTTCAGATCGGGGATGATCGAGTGGCTCGCATAGATGTCATCATGCCGCAGATGGGTGAATCCATCGCGGAAGGAACCGTGTCGCGGTGGCTCAAGAAGGTCGGCGACAGCGTTAAGCGCGACGAACCGCTCTTCGAAATTTCCACCGACAAGGTGGACGCCGAGATCCCCTCGCCGTCGGCCGGCATTCTCGTCGAGATTCTGACGGGGGAAGGCCAGACGGTTGCCATCCAGACCGTTGTGGCGCGACTCGAGACCGACGCCGCGGCCGCGCTCGCGCCGGTGGCCGCACCCAGCGCCCCCGTTGCGGCAGCGACGACCCCGGACGTCGCGCCGGCACCCGTTGCCGCGTCGGCCTCGACGTCCGCCGCACAGCCCGCGTCGTCCGCGCCCGCAGGTTCCTTCGAAGAGCGCGTCCGCACGAAGTCGTCGCCGCTGGTGCGGAAGATGGCCGCGGAGCATGGTGTTGAGTTGGCCGGCTTGAGCGGCAGCGGCATCGCCGGTCGGGTCACGCGCCGGGATCTCGACGCGTTTCTCGCGGCAAAACCGGCGGCCGCCGTCGTCCCGGCGCCCGGCGCTTCCATGCATGTGCCCACCCCGGTGGAGCACCACGGTCCGCAGCCCACACCGTGGCCGGGCGACGCGGTCGAACCCATGTCCAAGATCCGGCGACTCACGTCGGACCACATGGCGCTCGCCATCAAGGTCGCCACGCACGTGACGTCGTTCTTCGAAATCGACCTCACCCGCGTCGCGCGCATCCGTGCCGCAATGCGCAAGGACTTCGAAGCGCAGTCCGGGCAGAAGCTCACCTACCTGCCGTTCATCCTGCAGGCCGTGTGCATGCAACTCAAACGGCACCCCACGCTGAATGCCGCCGTGGCCGGGACCGATATCATCCTGCGCAAGCAGATCAATCTCGGCATCGCCGTCGCACTCGAGCCCACGGGACTCATCGTTCCGGTGCTTAAGCGCGCTGATGAGTTGTCGCTCACCGGACTCACACGCGGCACGAATGATCTCGCGGCCCGGGCTCGCAGCAAGAAGCTCAGTCCCGCTGACGTTCAGGAGTCCACGTTCACGATCACCAATCCCGGCGTGTTCGGGTCGCTGTTCGGCACGCCGATCATCCCTGTGGGCACCACCGCCATCCTCGGCCTCGGTGCCATTGAAAAGCGCGCGAAGGTGGTCACCGGGCGCGATGGCGAGGACACCATCGCCATCCGCACCTGCGCCTATTTTTCGCTGTCGTTCGATCATCGGGTGATCGACGGTGCCGATGCGGATCGCTTCATGGGCGATCTCAAGAAGACACTCGAGACCATCCCCGACGCCGGGTTCTGATCTCGTCATGGCACGCGTGCTGACGATGCAGGAGCGTGTCGTTGCCCCCGCCGAGCGAGGAGCCTATCTGGCCGCCCTCGCCGAGCGTCGGCAGCGCGCCGCTGCGGTCCCGGCACATTTTTGGGTCTTTGAACACGCCACGCAGTCGGGCCGGTTCGTCGAGTTCACGGAGGCCGCCGGCGAGGCACAACTCGCGGCGCTCCATGACGCCGGCTGCCCGCCCGACCGGTGGCGCGAAGTACAGGGAGGCTGATATGCCCGCGCGACGGATCATGGTCGACGGATGCGAATGGCAGGTATACCCGTCCGGATTCCTCACCCAGTCGGTCGGTGATGAGTTCGGCGTGATCTTCGTGAGCGGCGCCGGTGATGACCGCGTTGTCCGCGTCACGCGCTATTCCCCCACGGGCTCGCGGGCCCGCGAACAGTCCCTTGCCGAACTCGACGAGCGGCAGCTGGCCGACCTCTTCCGCACGTCCCAGCCGGGCGCGCGGTCTCCTGAGGCTGGCTACCGGTCGTGACCGCTGCCCCTGGTACCTCGGGCCCGGATGCGATCTCTGGGCGTGGCGAGTCGGCGTTGTTCGTCGATCTGCAAGTACACACCACGGCGTCCGACGGCGCCCTGGCGCCGACGAAAGTCGTGGAGGCCGCGCGCGATGCCAACCTCTACGCCATCGCCATCACCGACCACGACACGGTCGATGGGTTGCCCGAAGCCACGGCGGCGGGTGAGTTGCTCGGCGTCCGTATCGTGGCCGGCGTCGAGCTGAGTTCGCACTTCGACGATGACGAGTTACACCTGCTCGGATTGCATCTGTCCAATCAGGACGCCATGCGAAGCGCGCTGCGTGAGCTCCAGGCTGGTCGTGTCGAGCGAGCGGAGCGCATTGTGGCGGTGCTCAACAAGCACAGCATGCCTGTGACCATGGACGCGGTACTCGCGGAGGCCGCTGACGGCGCGGTCGGTCGGCCGCATATCGCCCGTGCGATGGTCGCCGGCGGCTGGGTTCGCGACTTCCGGGATGCCTTCGATCGATGGCTCGGCTTCGGCCGCCCGGCGTACATGGCCAAAGAGCGATTCGATGTTGCCGACGCGATCGCCCTCGTGCATCAGGCCGGTGGACTGGCGGTGTGGGCGCATCCCGGTGACTCGGCGACGCCCACGCGGATCCAGCGCCTCGCGGATGTTGGTCTCGATTCGGTGGAGGTCCTGCACCCCAGTCATCCGCCGGCGCTCTCGCAACGGCTGTTTGACAACACCGAGCGGGCAGGGTTGCTCCCCAGTGGTGGCTCCGACTGGCACGGAACCCATGATGGACCGCGTCGGCTGGGTGGGCAGTTGGTGCCCAAGATCTGGCTCGACTGGCAGGACGCCCGCGTCGCGGAGCATGCCGCGATGCGTGCCGCAGTGCGCGCGGCGGCCGGGACCGCCTGATGCCGAATCGCGTCGCGCTCGTGACCGGCGGCGCGCGGCGCGTGGGGGCGGAGATCGTACGCAGCTTCGCGGCACGCGGCTACGATGTCCTGCTGCATCATGGCCGTTCGCCGGAGGCCGCCGCCGCTCTGGCTGCAGAACTGCGTGAGCAATGTGGCGTGCGGATCGAAGTGGTGCAGGACGACCTCGTCGACGCCGATGCACCCGGGCGGGTCGTGGCGGCCGCCATGCGCGCATTCGGTGCACTCCACGTCGTCGTCAGTTCGGCCTCCATCATGACCGCGCGTCCCTTCGAGGCGGTCACCGTCGAGGAGTGGGAGCACACCGCCGCCGTGAATCTGCGCGCGCCCTTCTTCCTCATGCAGGCCGCGGCGCGTGTCATGCCGGACGGCGGGGCCATCGTGCAGTTGTCTGATCATCTGGCGTTCGAAGCGGTGTTCCCCAACCTGATTCCGCATCAGGTCACGAAGGCCGCCCTCACGCAACTGGTGCGCACCACCGCGTCGGCATTGGCGCCCCGCATCCGCGTGAATGCGGTGGCGCCGGGGCTCGTGCTCGCGCCGGACGATCTCTCGGACGACATGATCGAACGGTTCCTGCGCGATGTGCCATTGGGGCGCAGCGGCACACCGCATGACGTCGCGGAGGCCATTCACTTTCTCGTTGATGCGCCCTACATCACAGGGGTCGTGCTCCCGGTCGATGGCGGCCGTCATCTTCGCCGATGAGGCGCCATGACGCGCAGCGATGAGCCGCGAGCGCCTGTGCGCTTCGGACGCATCGTGGTCATGGGCGGTGGATGCTATGGCAGCTGGTACGCCCAACAGCTCACCCGGGCCGTCCAACGCGGCGCACTGCAGGCAGAGGAGGTGGTCGTCGTGGATCGCGACCCCGCCTGTCGCGTGGCCGCCTTACGGGCGTCCGGTGCCTACGACGGGTTGCCGCTCCGGGTAGCCTGCGCCGAGTGGGACCCGTACGTGGCCGAATGGCTGGGGCAGGGGGCTGCCGCCCTGACCAATGATGCCATGGTGCCGTCCCCGCTCATGCCGCACGTCTGTCTCGACTGGCTCATGGCACGCGCTCGGGCGCGGTGGCCGGAACGCTCCATCCGCGTCGCCCCGCTCGAACGTACGCCGCCGACCCCATGGGAGCGGGCATCACCCGACGGGCGACACTATGTCAGCTTTGCCACATGGATGTGCCCGGTGAATTGCATTGAACCGGCGCGCTGCCCCCACACCCGCGGTGTCCGCGATTGGAGCATGCCGCCGATGATGCGCCAATATGTCGAGGACAACCCGTCGCTCCGTGGGCCCGTTATCTTTCACTGCGTTCACCGCACGTACGGCGTCGGAATGATCGATGCCGCCGCGATCGCGGATGCTGATCGGCAACTCGCCGGCTGGGGTGCTTCCGGCCCCTGTGCCGTGCTCGTCGGAACAGTCTCGCACTGTCACGGCGCGCTGGGCGTACTGGCGATCGATTGAGTTCTCTTTTTCTCCCCGACGACATGTCCGACGCCCGTCCCGAAAACATCGTAATCATCGGTTCCGGTCCGGCCGCATGGACCGCCGCCATTTACGCCGCACGCGCCAACCTCAATCCGCTCGTGTTCGAAGGGGAGCCGGTGGGCACCGAACTGCCCGGCGGACAGCTCATGCTGACCACCGACATCGAGAACTTCCCGGGCTTCCCCGAAGCCATCAGCGGCCCCGACCTCATGGATCGCATGCGGGCGCAAGCCGTGCATCACGGCGCGCGCGTGGTGTCCGAACTGGTCAAGCAGGTGGACCTGTCCGCCAAGCCGTTCGGCATCGTGCCGAACTACTCCGCATCGGTCACCGCGCACACGGTGATCATCGCGACGGGCGCCGCCGCGCGGTGGATCGGCCTCGACAACGAACTGCGGCTGGCCACCTCGGGCGGTGGCGTCTCGGCCTGTGCGGTGTGCGACGGGGCTATGCCCTTTTACCGCAACAAGACGCTGGCCGTCGTCGGCGGGGGCGATACGGCGATGGAAGAGGCCATGTATCTCACCAAGTTCGCCAGCGAAGTCGTCGTGATCCATCGACGCGACAGCTTCCGCGCGTCGAAGGTCATGGCCAATCGCGTGCTCGAACATCCGAAGGTGCGCGTCATCTGGAACGCCCAGGTCAGCGATGTCCTCGGCGATGACTTCATCACAGGCCTGCAGCTCACTGACACCGCGACGGGCGCCGTCAGCACGATCGACGTCGGCGGTCTGTTCGTCGCGATCGGTCATACGCCGAATACGAAGTTCCTGCAGGGACAGCTCGACACCACGGAACACGGCTACATCAAGGTGTCGTCGTGGCGCACCGAGACCAACGTGCCGGGCGTCTTTGCCGCCGGAGATGTCATCGACGACTACTACCGGCAGGCCATTACCTCGGCGGGTACGGGATGTATGGCGGCGCTCGAAGCGGAACGGTGGCTCGCCCATCATGGCATCGGGGAATCGCCCGTACTGGAAACGGCGGAAGCGCCCGTTCCGGTCACGCCGGACGCCACGTTCCCGTGAGCACGCTCACGCTGCAGCAACTGACCGTCGGTCCGCTGCAGGAGAACTGCTGGCTGCTGGCCGATTCCGTCAGCGGGCAGGCGGTGCTCGTCGATCCGGGCGACGAGGCCGAGCGTCTGCTGGCGGCCGTCGACGCCACCGGCTGCACGCTCGCGGCGATCTGGCTCACGCACGCGCACTTCGATCATGTCGGCGGTGTCGCCGGCATCGTGGCCGCCCGCCCGGTGCCGGTCTGGTTGCACCCGGCGGATACCGTTTTGTATGAAAATGCCGCGTCGAGCGCGGCCCGATGGGGCGTCGTGGTCGATAACCCGCCGCCCGCCGATCATGCCCTCGCCGAGGGTGATCGCCTGCAACTCGGCGAGTACACCTTTCTCGTCTGGCACCTGCCGGGACATGCGCCAGGACACGTGGCGTTCATCGGTCACGATCTCTGCTTTTCGGGCGATGTCCTCTTCGCCGGCTCGATCGGTCGCACCGACCTCCCGTTGTGCGATCCCACCGCCATGCTGCAGTCACTGCAGAGACTGGCGACACTTGCGGCCGGGACTCGGGTATTTCCGGGGCACGGTGTTTCCACCACCATCGGGCACGAACTCACCGCCAATCCGTTCCTGCGCGGTGCTGCCCGTCCGTTGGGTGCCTGATCTGCACGTCGGCGGTCGTCCCTCCTTTTTATCTGGTGTTCGCATGACTCCGTCCAGCCTCCTGCAGCGCTGCCGCCACGTCGCCCTCCTGAGCAGCGTGTGCGTGCTGTCGGCGTGCTCCAGTCTTACCGAAAGCAACGTCGCGCTGAATCGCTACGGCGCCATCACGATCACGGCGAAGAACGCAGCGGCTGGCCGTGCGACGGCGTCCATCAACGCCGTCTTTTTCGAAGGGTTGTCAGCGGCGGCACCCAGCAGTGCGGCGCAACAGGGGGACCAGTGCGCGTATGCGCTGGTCGACACCGCGGCGACGGGTGCCAGCGGATCGTTGAAAGTCGGCGAGAGTCTCGCGCTCACCTTCGCGGGTAACAACGTGGCGATGCCCTACTCCACGTCGCTGCTGCGGTACCAGCCAGCCGCCGGGACGCTTCTCAGCTACGGGGTCGGCGACGCCGCCACCGTGAGTATCCCGGGTGCTGCGGCCATTTTCCCGGCCACCGCCGTCTCCGTCAAGCTCGCCGAGCCCATTGTCCCCAGCCCGGTTGCGACGCCGGCCGCAGGATCCCCGCTCGTCGTCAACTGGAACGGGACGAACGACGCGTCGGCGGCCATCATCTTGTCCGTACGCTACGGGGCCACGCCCACGGCCACGACCGCCAATGAGCAGATCTACTGCGCCCTGAAGGACGATGGTGCCTTTCAGATTCCCGCAACCGGCTTGAACGCGTTCCAGGCGTCACCCTCCGCACTGCGGTCGCTCGCGTTGATCCGCTGGCGCACCAACGAGGTGCGCCCCGATGCCTCCACGCTGCTGCACATCGTCTCGACCGTCGACACGATCGTCCGTCTTCCCTGACGCCTGGTTTGGGTCATCCCCGTGCCCGATCGGATCGAGCAGGATTCGCTTGGTGAGCTCGCGGTGCCGGCGGATGCGCTGTACGGCATCCAGACGCTCCGCGCAGCCCGGAACTTCGCGATCAGCGGGTTGCGTCCCCTTGAGCCGTTCGTTGTCGCGCAGGTGTGGATCAAGAAAGCCGCTGCCCTGACGCACCGCGATACCGGGCGTCTCGATCGGCGGCGTGCCGATGCCATCGTGGCGGCGGCTGACGAAGTGCTGGCCGGACAGCATCGTGAGCAGTTCATCGTCGATCCGTATCAGGCGGGCGCGGGCACCTCGCACAACATGAACGTGAACGAGGTGCTCGCGAATCGCGCCAACGAGTTGCTCGGCGCCGCGCGCGGCAGTTACGCGCCGGTGCACCCGAATGACCACGTGAACATGGCGCAGAGCACCAATGACACCATCCCGACCAACATCCGGCTGGCCGTGCTCCGGCAACTGCCGTCGCTCCTCGCGGCCGTTGATGCGCTGAGCGCGGCGCTGGCGCAGAAGGGCAGGGACTTTGATGGCATCGTCAAGGCGGGCCGTACCCACCTGCAAGATGCCATGCCCATTCGGCTCGGCCAGGAGTTTTCGGCGTACGCCGGCACACTGCGTCGCTGCCGGCGCCGCATCGTCGAAGCCGCCGATTATCTCAATGATCTCGGCATCGGTGGCTCGGCCGTCGGCACCGGCGTCACCGTCCAGCCCGAATACCCGAGCCGCATGGTCGCGCATCTCGCTGCGGTGTCGGGCATCACCTCGCTGCGCGTCGGTGAGGACCGCATCCAGCTCATGCAGAGCATGGGCGATGCCGCCGCCTTCTCAGGGGCGCTGCGGGGGCTCGCCGTCGATGTGTCCAAAATCGTCAGTGATCTGCGCTTGATGGTGTCGGGCCCACGGACTGGACTCGATGAAATCGTGCTCCCGGCGGTGCAGCCCGGATCGTCGATCATGCCGGGCAAGATCAACCCCTCCATTCCGGAGATGGTGAATCAGGTCTGTTTTCAGGTGATCGGCTGCGACGCGACGGTAGCGATTGCCGCGGAGCACGGGCAGCTCGAACTCAACGTCATGATGCCGGTGATCGCGCACAATGTGTTGCTCTCCGTGCAGCTCCTCACCAACGCGATCACGGCACTCACCGAGCGCTGCGTCACGGGCATCGAAGCCAATGCGGCCATGTGCGCGTATTGGGTCGAGCGCTCGGCCGCCCTCGCCACGGCATTGATGCCGCAGATCGGCTACGCCGCAGCGGCGGAACTTGCAAAGCGGTCGGTACACGAGGGGATCCTGATCCGCGATCTCGTCCGGCGCGATGGGGTGTTGCCGGCGCCGGACATCGACACCGTGCTGGACCTGTACCGCCTGACGGAGATCGGCGTACCCTCCGGAGACCGCCCGTTGTCCGCCGGCGGCTGATACCCCGGGTGCGGTGGCCCATCCCGCTTTTCCCCGTGGGGAACTTGTCCGCGCGACCCGGGAGCCGTAGACTCGAAGGATGCGCATCACCACGTGGGCTGAATACGGACTGATCTGTGCCCTGCATCTCGCGCGGCGCGCGGGGGCGGGACCGGTCACGGGGCGCGACGTCGCCGCACGTGAGCGTCTGCCCGGCGACTATGTCGAGCAGATCCTGCTACGCATGCGTCGCGCGGGCATTGTGGACAGCACCCGTGGCGCGCGTGGGGGCTATGCGCTCTCACGACCGGCCAGCGACATCTCTGTGCGTGACGTCATTCAGGCGTCTGAACTCACGACGTTCGATCTGCATTGCGTCAGTCATCCGGTCGATGCGGAGCGCTGCGCCGCGGCGGAGAACTGCAGTATTCGGCCGGTGTGGATGTTGCTCCAGCAGCGCATCGACGAGGTGCTCGAGGGCGTGAAGCTCAGCGATTTGCTCACCGACGAAGCGAGCGTGCGCGACCGCGTTGGGCTTCCCCCCTTCGCGGCCATACCCGCCGTCCCCGGCGCCCTGCCGATCCTCCAGACCTGACGCCGATGGGCATGTGGGCACGGTGGCGCGCCGGACGCGACCGGCGGCGGTTGGCATCGAGGTACCTCGACGCGCTGCCGCGTGCCGTGGCGCCCTCGGACGCGGTGTGGCTGCGCGACATGGGAGTCGGTGAGGAGATCGCACGGCGGGAATTGGCGTTTGCGCTGCGCGCGGTCGCCTTGATCGTCGCGGAGCGTGACGCGCTCGATGACCGGACCGCCTCGGACGTGGCCCACCGACTGGCACCCGAAATCCAGCGGGAGTTCCACGCGAACGCCGGTACGGGGCGCGCGTGGGATCAGCGCTGGCGTGCCTACACCGGTGCACTCGCGGTGCGTGGGGACGCGCATCCTCCCGCCGTACGGCTGGCTCGGGTGCTCCTCGGCGGTGCCGGTCTTGTTTCCCCGGCGCCGGAGCAGGTGGCGCGTGCGTCCGTGTTTGTCACCGACGCGCGGACCCGTGCCAACGAGTCACTGCGCCATGTCTTCGGTGTGGCCAGTCTCCCCGACGACATTCGTCCCTCCGCCCTCGGTCGTTAGCCAGAGCCGCCGGCACGCCCGTCCGGTATGGCCGGTCGACGTCACAGGTACGAGAAAGGGGGAAGGCGGCTGATGCCACCTTCCCCCTCTTTCGTCGATGTAATCGAGTGCCGAAGGCCGGACTCGAACCGGCACGTCCTTGCGGACACTGCGCCCTGAACGCAGCGCGTCTACCAATTCCACCACTCCGGCAGATCCCGTTCTCGTATCCGAACACACTGTTTCGT
>CANJOX010000017.1 GCA_947475795.1 Gemmatimonadota bacterium | reverse complement strand
CGCGGCGCTCGCGGCGCGGCTCGATGCCATCCCGCAGTTCCTGAGCGACCTGCCGCTGGCGCTCACGCAGGCCGTCCCGCCGCTGTGGGCCGACCGCGCGGTGCGGGAAGCGCGCGTCTTCGCCGGCTTCCTGCGCAGCGGACTCGCGCGCTGGCTCACCGAGCACGACGTAAACGCCGCGGCGGCCGCCACCGTACAGACGGCCGCCACCCGCGCGGCTCTGGCGTTCGACGACACGGTCCGGTGGCTGGAGGCACAGCCGCGCGACGCTCAAGCGTCGTGCGCCATCGGGGCCGAAGCGTATGGCCACCTGCTGCAGCGCGGACATTGGTGCCATGCGTCCGCGGATGACCTGCTCGCGCGCGTGCTCGCGGCCATGCCGGACGCGCAGGCGCGCTTCCGTGCGTTGGCCACCGAGGTGGCCGGCAGCCCGGAGGCACTGGGCCCGGCCCTCGCCAACGACCGGCCCACCGAAGAGGCGTACCTGCCCGCGTTCACGGCGCAGTTCGACGCCTGTCGCGCCTTCGCGTTACAGCACGATCTGGTGTCGTGGCCCGACTGGCCGCTGCGCTACGTCGCGATCCCCGGATGGGCCCGTGACATCGCGCCGCACCTGTATTTCCTGTTCTACCGCTCGCCGGCGCCGTACGAGGCGCGCCCCGAGCATCGGTATCTGGTCACGCCGGTGGACGACACCATCGCCCCCGACGAGCGCGCCCGGCGCCTCGCGGCCTGCAACCACAGCGTGATCACGCTCAATCACGTGGTGCATCACGGTGCGCTGGGACATCACGTGCAGAACGGACACGCCACGCACCGCAACGCGTCACGCATCGGGCAGATCGCTGCGGTGGACTGCGCCAGCCGCATCGGCATGTTCCTCGGCGGCTCGATGGCCGAAGGATGGGCCTGCTATGCCACTGAGCTGGCCGACGAACTCGGATTTCTCACCCCGCTCGAACGGGCGGCCGAGCAGCAGAGCCGCGTCCGCATGCTCGCACGCGCCATCGTCGACATCCGCCTCCATACCGGCGCCTGCACCTTTGCCGAGGCGGTGGCGTACTACGTGCACGAAGTGGGGATGCCGGAAGGCGTGGCCACCGGTGAGGCGACCAAGAACTCGATGTTCCCCGGCACTGCCGTGATGTATTGGCTCGGCACGCAGGGCATTCTCGATCTGCGCGAGACACTCCGGGCCCGCGGCGATTTCGTGCCGCGGACTTTCCACGACGCGCTGCTCAGCCGGGGCTCGATCCCGGTCCTGCTGGCCGCGCAGCTTCTCACGGCTCGTCTCACATGACCATCTCCCCGCGCCCCATGCGCCGACCCGTCCGACGGTGGCCGCGTGCTGTCACGCGTGGCCCAGCAGGTGCGCTTTCTCTGGCGCTCGCCGCGATGCTGTCCGCCTGCGGTGGCGGTGGCGACAGCGCCCGCACCGGTCCGTCCAACGAGCTGCTCATCGTGGGCTACGACCGTGAGCCCGACACCATGAACCGCTACGCCACGCACATTCTCGAGGACATCGAGTCGTGCGTGGTGGAGGGGCTCGTCACCAACGACGAGCAGATGCGCGTCGTCCCGCTGCTGGCCACCGAGATTCCCACAGTAGCCAACGGCGGCGTGACCGTGCGCCCCGATGGTGGCATGGACGTGACCTGGAAGCTGCGCCCCGGTGTCACCTGGCATGACGGCACACCCCACACCTCGGCCGACGTGCAGTTCACCGTGGACGCGATCAACAAGGGTGACTGGAAGCCCGAGAGCGTCGACGGTTTTGACCGGATCTCCTCAGTGGACACGCCGGACTCGCTCACGGCCGTGGTGCACTACAAAGAAACGTACGCGCCGTACGTGCTGCAATTCGTGCGCGGGACGCTCCCCAAGCACGTGCTCGCCGGACGTGATCTCAACACCGCCAACGACTACAACCGCGCACCACTCGGCACCGGCCCGTACACGGTGAAAGAGTGGAAGACCGGCGAATACATCCTGCTCGAACGCTCCGCGACCTACTGGCGCGGCACACCCAAGATCAAGCAACTGCTCTTCCGGTTCCTCACCAACACCACCACCCGCATCAACCTGCTCAAGTCGGGCGAAGTGCACATGGTGGCGCTGGTGGCGTGGGACAAAGTACGTGAGCTCACTGGCGTGCCGGGGCTCCGCCTCAACCGCGTGGTGGGCAACGGCTACGAGCACGTCACGCTCAACCAACGGCACTTCCCCGCCTTTGCCGACGTACGCGTCCGGCAGGCCCTCGCGCATGCCGTAGACCGCGATCTGCTGGTCCGCACCATTCTCGACGGACAGGTGGAAGTGGTGAACGGCCCGATTCAGCCGCTCTCACCCGCGTACGAGCCCAAGGTGGCCACCTATGCGTTCGACCCGGCCAAGGCGCGCGCGCTGCTGGACGAGGCCGGGTGGGTGCCGGGCCCCGACGGGATCCGCGTAAAGAACGGCACTCGGCTCGCCTTCACGCTCATCACGCAATCAGGCTTCGCCATCCGCGAGAACGTGTCACAGGCACTCGAGCAGGCCTTCAAGGCCGTCGGCGTGGGCATGACCGTCAAGTTGCTCGACGGCACCACCATCAGCAGTGTCTGGTTTGCCGGGGACTTCGACGCCATGCTGCATTGGTGGCAGATGGGAGCCGACCCCGAGCTCACGCTCTTCTTCGCCGGCGATCGCACGCCACCGGCCGGACGCAACATCAATTTCGTGAACGACACCGCGCTCACCGCGCTGCTGTACCGCGCCGACCGCACCGCCGACGTGGAGCAGCGGAACGCGCTGCTGCGCGATGCGCAGCGACGCATCGCCGCGCTCGCACCGGAAATCGTGCTGTACAACACGGCCAAGATCGATGCCGTGCCGGCCGCGCTGTCGGGCTTCACCGGCAACCCCACCAACGCCGGGCCTTTCTGGAACGTGCACGCGTGGGAGATCACCACCAAGTGACACACGCGCCGTGATCGGCAGGCTCATCGCCCGCCGGATCGTGCAGAGCGTGCCGCTGCTGGTGCTGATCTCGCTGCTGGTGTTTGCCCTGCTGCAAGCCGTGCCGGGCGGGCCGCTGGCCGCATATCTCGAAAACCCCAACGTGCGGCCGGAGGACATCGCCCGCCTGCGGGCCTCGCTTGGCCTCGACCGTCCGTTGTCCGCGCAGTACCTGTCGTGGCTCGCCGCGTTCGTGCGCGGCGACTGGGGCTACAGTATCGCCGACGGGCGCCCGGTGCTCACGCGCATGCTCGAGCGCGTGCCGGCAACGCTGGAACTCGTGGGAATCTCTACCCTGCTCGCCCTCGCGCTCGCGGTGCCGGTGGGCGTATTCGCGGCGGTGCACCGCACGTTCGACCGCCTGTCGTCATTCGTGGCGATCGCGGGCATCTCGCTGCCCGTATTCTGGTTCGGATTGCTGCTGCAGCTTGTTTTCGCGGTCGCGCTGGGATGGCTGCCGTCGTCCGGGCGGAGTTCGTTCGGTGCCGCGTCGCTGGGCGATCGCGTGGCGCATCTGGTGCTCCCCGCTGTGGTGCTGGCGGCCGTACAATCGGCAGCGTGGTCACGGTATCTGCGGCGCGCCATGCGCGAAACGATCGGCCGACCGTTCATGAATGCCGCGCGCGTGCGCGGCGTCTCCGAGCGGGGAGTGCTGCTCCGCCACGCGCTCCCCAACGCCCTCGGCCCGTTCATCACCGTGGTGCTGCTCGACGCGGCCATGATGGCCTCCGGCGCGGTGGTCACGGAAAGCGTGTTCGCGTGGCCGGGCGTGGGCAGCCTGTTCACCGAAGCGCTAGTGAAACGCGACTACCCCGTGCTGATGGCCTTCCTCATGTGCGGCGCGGTCGCCGTGATGGTGCTCAACCTCCTCGCCGACATCGCCGTGCGCACCATCGACCCGCGCACCCGGAGCGCCGCATGACATCCGGACCGCGCGGCGGACTCCTCTTTCTCGGCACGCTCGTCGTCGCCTCGCTGCTGGCGCCCACACTGGCCCCGTTCGCCGCCGACGCGCTCGATCTCGCCAACCGTCGTGCCGCGCCGAGCCTCGTGCACTGGTTCGGCACCGACGAACTCGGACGCGACGTCCTCACGCGCGTGCTGATCGGCGCGCGCGTATCGCTGGCCATCGGCGTGGGCTCCGCGCTCATGAGCGCGGCCATCGGCGTGGCGGTGGGTGCGGTGGCCGGCTACGCCGGGCGGTGGATCGACGACGCCCTCATGCGCGCCACCGACGCCATGCTGGCCATTCCACGGCTGCCGCTGCTGATGCTCGGTGCGGCCGTGCTGCAGCCCGGCGTCCCCATGCTGATCCTGCTGGTGGCAGCCGCCGGCTGGATGGAAACCGCGCGCGTGGTCCGCGCCGAGGTGCAGTCGCTGTCGTCGCTCGACTTCGTGCAGGCCGCACGTGCCATTGGCGCGACGCCGCTGGCGGTGATCGTGCGGCACCTGGTCCCCGGCATCATGCCGGCGGCCACCGTGGCCACCACGCTCGCGATCGGACGCGGGATTCTGCTGGAAAGCACCATGAGCTTCTTTGGCGTCGGCGTGCAACCACCCACCGCCAGTTGGGGCAACATGCTGTATCAGGCGCAGACCACCATGACGAGCGAACCGTGGCTCGCGATCTTCCCGGGACTCTTCATCTTCGCCACCGTGCTCGCCTGCAACGTCGTCGGTGATGCCATCGGCGCGTCCCCCACTCACCGCCCGTCCGCCCGATGACCTTCCCCCTCCCCTTTGCGCCGCGGCGCATCATGATCGGCGCCAACGCGCATGTAGCCATCGCCGATGCGATCCGTGTGCGACGCCCCGATCTCGACGTGCGTGGCACGGTGTTCACCGAGGTTACGGCGGACGATCTCGCGTGGGCCGAGGCATACATCGGCTTCAAGCGCCCGCCGGCCGTGGCCGACATGGGCCAGGTGCGCTGGATTCAATGCACCGGCGCCGGCGTTGATTCGTGGATGGCATCCGATCTCGATCCGTCCATCCTGCTCACGCGCAGCCCCGAGTCGTTCGGCCCCATGATCGCCGAGTGGGCGGTGTCGCGCATTTTCGCGATCCAGCTCCAGGTGCTGGAGTTGGCCGAGGCACAGCGCGAGCGACGTTGGGCGCCGCGTGACATCGCGCGCGTGGCGGGCACGCGGGCCCTCGTGGTGGGCACCGGTGACATCGGTCGCGCCGTCGCGTCGTCGCTGCACGCCTTGGGCGTGCACGTCACTGGCGTGTCGCGCAGCGGAACGGCAGCAGGCGCCGCGTTCAGTGCCGTGCACCCGTCGAGCGAACTCGCGAATCTGGTCGGCGACGCCGACTGGATCGTGGTCGCCGTCCCAGATACACCGGCCTCACGCGCTCTCATTTCGCGCGACGTGCTGTCGCGCTGTCAGGGCGCGGTGCTCTTGAACGCCGGACGCGGCTCGGTGGTCGAGGAGGCCGCGCTCCCCGAGGCGCTCGATCAGGGATGGCTGCGCGCCGCCGCACTCGACGTGTTCGAGACCGAACCACTGCCGGCCACCTCGCCGCTCTGGAGCGACCCGCGCGTGATGGTGTCGCCGCACATCTCCGGGCTCACCACCATCGACGGCGCCGCGCATGGCTTTCTCGAATGTCTCGAGTCGCTCGAGCGTGGGGAGTTGCCGAAGTGGGTGGTCGACCGCACGCGCGGCTACTGAGGCGCCGAATCGCCCGCTAATCGCGAATCCGCACCGCGCGCTGCCGCTCCCGGTTCACCTCGAGCTGCAGCACGTCGGGGCGCGCGTAGTGCCCCATCGCATCGAAGTTCTGCCGCTCTTCGCGTACCCGCACATGATGCACGTCGGCGGCAATGATGCGCTCCTCGTGCGCGACCGGCGCCACCAGCCACACGGCATCGGGACCCGAGATACAGGTGCCACCCTCGCCCATCACCTCGGGCAGCACGCGCTGCAGCAGCGCGAAGTGCGGCGTCTGCTCCGGCACCTGATCGCGTCGCAGTAGCCCCGCCACCGACATCACGTACGACCGGCCCTCGCGCGCCATGAAGCGCGTGATCTCCTCCGTATTGCGCACGCTCCCCGGCCACACCGCGACGTGCAGATCTTCCCCCTGCCCATACAGACTGGCCCGCGCCAGCGGCATCCAGTTCTCCCAGCAATTGAGCGCCCCCAGCGTGAACGCACCCACGCGGTGCGTGCGCAGCCCATGGCCGTCGCCGGGTGACCAGGTGAGTCGCTCTTCGTAGGTCGGCATCAGCTTGCGATGCACCGTGACCACCGCACCACTGGCGTCGATCGTGACCACACTGGCGTACACGCTGTGCCCGCCCCGATCGAGCGGTCGCTCAATGATACCCAGCACCACCGTGATCGCCCGCGCCTTCGCGGCCGCGCAGACGTCGTCCAGATGCCCCGCCTCGATCTGCACCGCCTGATCGAGGTAGTGCGCGTGCAGCGCCTTTTGCACCGACGAATCGAAGCGCGCCCCGTCCGTCCACTCGATCCACCACGGATAGCCGGGCACGAACGCTTCAGGAAAGGCCAGCAGCTGCACCCCATCGTCGGCCGCGGCATGGATGCCGGCGATGACCTTGGTCAGCGTGCCCTCACGGTTGAGCCAAACCGGCGCCATCTGCGCGCCGGCAATGCGGAGAGAGTCAGACGTCATCACGAAGTCGGTGGGAAACGAATACGGCATAACGCTAGCTTCTGCAGCGCGCTTCCGATTATACCCGACGGCAGCACGCATCGTGACGCCGGCGCCGCGCGGACGTTGCGTCGAAACGGCCATGTGCGCAACGGAACGGTGATGGTCCGCGGCCGAGTTGGACGTATGCTCGGCGCTCCCCGGTCCCGGAGCGCGGATGCCCGACGCGGCGCCGGCGGCATCGTCACCGTCGCCATTCACACGCTGACGGGTGAGCACGATCTCGCCGCCGGCATGCTCAGCTGGTCGCACTCCGGATTTCACGTGCACACCGCCGTGTGGGAGGACCCCTTCGGCTCCCCGAGGACGATCGCGCCTTTGCCACCCGCCAGTCGGTGCTCACGCGGTCGGCGGTCGCGTCTTATGCTCGACGGATAGTCGACCCGCTCCGATTGAAATGCCTATCCCGTGTGCGGGTGCTGCAAGCGGGCGGTGCTGCGAATCTCGCAAAATGCCGTTCGCCGCCGAGTGCCGCCCCGAGATCCGGATGCAGCGCCTTGATCGCGACGTCGCGCTCGTGCGTGAGATCGTACGCGAGGTACACGGTGGCCATACGGCCGGCGCCCAGCTCGCGGGTCGCACAATACCGGTCAACGACTCCGGTCAACGACGCTGACCCCTTGAAAGAAAAAATTGCCGTGAATCGCGCGGTTCACCCCCATGCGTAGAAACGACCCGGTGCGCAATCGCGCGGTACCGCGCTTGACCGAGGGGCATCGCATCATGAGCGGGACAGCGATCCCGCGCTGCCGCATGACCCTCCGCCCACGCGTTGACAGTGTATTTACGGCGTAGTACCTTTTCCTTCGCGTTCGAGTGGGACCCTGACAAAGCCGCTTCGAACGCGACCAAACACGGGATCGACTTCCGTGAGATCGTTCAGGTGTGGCGCGATCCGTATGCGTTAATCCTGGCGGTTGAACACGAGTCGGAAGTGCGGTATCTGCTGCTTGGCGCCCTCGACGACCGCATCGTGACCGTGGTATTCACCGTCAGGATGCAGGCCATCCGATTGATCTCTGCCCGTTACGCCAGCCGCGAGGAGCGACGACGCTATGCACAAACGCCGCGAGGCGGGTAAGTCCAAGATCGTACGGGTGCGGGCCGATCTGGCCACGCCGCGTTCGCGCAAGACCGCGCGCAACACCATGCCCAGTGACGCAGAGATCGAGCAGCGGGCAGCGAACGATCCCGACAACCCGGCACTGACCGCTGCGCAGCTTGCGTCGATGCACCTCTTGCGCGACGCACCGCCCAAAGTGTTGTTGAGTCTGCGCGTCGATGCCCACGTGCTGGCCGCCTATCGCCGCAGTGGGAAAGGGTGGCAAACGCGGATGAACGAGGTGCTGGCAGCGGCGATCACCACGAGTGAGCCGAGTGTGTCCGCGGTCGTTGATGACATCGAAGCGTCGGCACGACGCACGCTGGCCCTTGCACAGCAGTTGCGGCAGCGCCGCGGGGACAGCTGACGGTTCGCCGTCGCGGTCATGCAGACGCTCGAGGCCATGGTGGGCGCGATGCGCACCAAGAGCACCAGCTCGCGATCGAAACGCTCCGAGCACAGGTGATAACGATCGGCAACTGGCGCTGCGCCTCAAGCCGATCGCGGAGCCGCGCTGGCGATATCGGTCTCCGAGAAGTCCGCGCCTTTGTACAGCAGCGGCAGTCCGCGCACCTTCGCCAGCGCATAGCCAAATACGTCGCCGAAGTTGAGTGCGGCAGGATGCCCACTGCCCTTGCCGAAGGCCACGAATGCCGCATAGGCGGCGTCCATTTCCGCGATCCCCGGCGGAATCAGCTCGAACATCGGCAAGCGCAGGAGATCGTCTACGAGCACGACCGCTCGCTCGCCACGTCTCCCGTGGACCACCATGCGCGCCTCGACTATCGAGACCGTGCTCACCAGCACACGCGGCGCGCGCCGGATCACGTCGATGAACGCCTCACGTTCCGGTTCCGCGAACACGATGGCAATGATGGCGGACGTGTCAGCAACGATCACGTCGGCAATCCGCGCTCATCCCATTGCAGCGGATCGTACGCGTCCGGTCGGTCGGCGATGCGGTCGAGCTGGGCGAGCAAGGCCTCGAAGCGCTCGGACTGGTGCTCGGCTCCTTCGGATGCACTGATGAGCTGATCCAACGCGCGCTCCACCACGGCGGTCTTACTGAGGCCGAGGCGTTTTGCCATAAGTTCAACCTTCTGGACGACGACGGGGTTGGCGATTTGCAGCGCCATAGCCACTCCGATGTTGATATGTACATCATCAATATACATTGAGTGCCTGTGGCGGCGAGGACTTCAAGGGGTCTTCTAGGGGTCAGAGTACTTAGGCGCTAAAGGACGCTGACCCCTTGACACGTTACCCGACCAGGCGCCCCCCTCCGGACTCGTACAGCTCTCACTCCGCCAGCGCGCGGTGCTGGAGGTGCTGGCCACGGGGCGGAGTGCCAAGCAGATCGCCGCCCAACTCGGCATCAGCGAACGCACCGTGGCGTTCCACAAGGACCAGTTGCGCAAGCGTCTGGGGGTGGCCTCACCGGTGGAAATGGTCACCCTGCTGCAGCGATCCGGTGCCTGGCCCGGCGACACGGGCGGAGCAAACTGACAGGGGCGTGCCCCGCTGGCACACCCCTCTGGCCGGCGCGATGGGCGACAGCAGATCCGCGCGGCGGATGTCGGTCATGCGAACGGATGCGCCCACGGCGCGGTGCCGATGTTCTTCGGCTACAGCGATGTGGACGGGCACATCCCCAAAGCGAACGCGGCTACTGACGCCGCACACGACCGCGACGCGGTCGGTCAGATGAAGCCCCGCAACGCCGCAAGGCGGGCAGAGAGATACCACACGTAGTCTGCGCGGCGCGACGCCGGATCGTGGCCCAGCCAGCGATCCGGCACCATGTCCACGGCGCCGGCGAGCACTTCGTGCGCGAGCAGCGGTGCCAGCTGCGCGTGCGTGTCGTCCAGCAACGGCGCCACCCATCCGAACAGATGGCCGGTCACATCGTACGGACGCGCCGCGTGCGCGTCCGTGACCGCGCTCCAGTCGTGATGGAAGGGCAGCGCCGCGCCGTGATCGATCAGCCAGATCGTTCCCCGGCGCATCATCAGGTTGGGATTGCGCAGCGAGCGGTCGAAATTCTGCACCACGGTATCCAACCAGAGCACGCGCGCGGCCACGTACAGATCGACGCCGGGCACTTCGGCGGCGGTCAGATCGCGCGCCGCCTCCAGCACTGTGAACCCCAGATTGAGTCCCGCGCTCGCATCCAACAGGTCGCGTAACTCGTCGTTGATATCATCACTGGGCACAGCCGCGGGCAGCGTCACCAGCACGCGGGGCGGGACCGACAGCCCGATCGCCTCCGCCAGTTCGGCCACGATCACCTCCGCAATGAGCGGTGCCACGCCCTGCGATGCGCCGTGCAGTTTCGTGAACCACGCCCCCGAGGGGGAATCCACGATCACGGGAAGCGAACTGCCACGCCGCTCACGGCGCAGCACGCGGGTGCCCTCCACCTGCGGCAAGGCGGCGCACGGTGACGCAACGCGGCTCATGACTGCACAGCCTCGTCGGAGGGGTGCAGCCGCACCACCATCCCCGCCCCCGTGAGCGGCTCGCGATCGAGGCGCAACTCCACGAACGTCGTGGTGAACGGGTGAAAAAAGCGCACGTCCCCGCCGGGGAGAATGCTGGAAAGATCGAGCGACCCGTGCCACGTGCCGGCGCGATCGGGGACGCCCGTCGGCGCGGGGTCGGTCAGCGCGCCGGTGTAGTGCACCCGCGACGTGCCCGTGCTGGCGTACAGCTGCGCCGTTAACCGTCGCGGGCGGCTACCCAGCAGCGACGCGCGCGCGAGCGACGACAGATTCACGTGGAAGCAGCGATAACTGGGATCGCCGCGATACACGTGCACGTCCTGCGCGAAAGCGTCGATGGCGGAACCGTCCCGGAGCGCCAGCTGCAGATTCCAATCGGGAATCCCGTCGCCGCGCTCGTCGACGGCGCGCACCACGAACTGCTGCCACGGCACCATCGCCTCACGCGTGGCACGCACGGCCGCGTCGGCCGCGGTGCGCCACGCCGTATACCGGCCGCGCGACGACACGCGCAGCGCGTCGATCACCAGCTGCTGCAGCGCGGGCGGTGGGGCCGACAGAATCGTACCGTGATCCACGCCCGCCACGGGATGCATGGGGACGTCATCGTGTGTCCAGTGCTTCACCTGCACGCGCGCCGCATCGGCACACTCGGCCGTGAGATCGAGCACGATGTTGCGGCTGTTCAACGCGCAGCCGGCCCAGCGCACGGTGCCGTCGGTCCCGGGGCTGTTGGCAAGCGCACGGACCCCGCGGGCACCACGCGCTCCACAGAACACGAACACATACGGCGTGTCGCGGCCGGTATCGTAGAAGCAGCTGTCGCCGAACAGATCGGCCTGCGACAGCTCCCAGCTGAACCGGCTCCCCAGCTCGAGCGCGTCGAGCACCTGATTGCCCGCCTCGAGAAAATCGGGGCCGGGGGTTTTGCGTCCCTTGACGAGTGCGCCGAGGAAGCTGCGCCCCTTATGCGCGAGCGGCGATCCGAAGGTAGCCGGCGCCAGCGCGATCAGGTGTTTGAGCCGCGCGCGCCGTGCCGCCGTCATGCCGCGCCGCGTCAGCCACGCGCGCAACACCAGCATGCCCGTGGAGTGCACCATCACGTCAAACGGTTCGTCGTCCGCCAGCCCAACGCGCTGCCGCAGCAACGTGTCGAATCCTTCGGCGATATCGCGTACCGACACTTCGTTGGTGAGCGACTCGTAGCTCACCGTCACCAGTTGCCGAGAGGTCCAACCGGCTGCGTGCAAGATGCGGTGCCACGCGGCGAAGGCGTCGCCGTCGGCACTGTACCCGTGCAGCAGAATCAGCGGCCGGACCGCCGCGCGCCGGACAGTCGGGCTCACTAGCGCGTGTGCGACACGAGCCACGGGACGGCACGCCGCACGCCATTCCCCACCATCAGCAGATGCCCTTCGTGGCGGAACAGTTCGTACACCGCGCCCGGCGTCGCCTTCGCAGCCGCTTCCACACGCGCCGCGGGAATGATGCCGTCGAGTTCCGCGCCCACATACAGCGACGGCGGTGCACCGGGCACGGTGATCGGACTGCCGCCGGCCAGCATCGCCACTGCCGCGAACTGCGCCGGACGCGCCTGTACCAAGCGTGCCGCCGCACCGGCGCCCATGGAGTGTCCGATCAGATACACGCGCGTACTGTCGATCCGGAATTCGTTGCGCAACAGCGCCATCAGCGCATCAAAGTGGGCGGGGGTCACACCGAAGACATCCGTTCGCGGTGACACCAGAATCAGCCGCTGTTCGGCCGCCAGCTTCGACACGATGCCGCTGCCGTACGCATCGACGAACATGTTTTCGTCGCCGCCGGCCCCGTGCAGTACGAGCAGCACACCGACCGGCTTGCGCACATTCGCCGAGGGGGGCGCGACGATACGCATGGGCACGAGGGCGTTGTTCGCGCCCCGGTACACGCGCCAGAAATCGCCCACCAGACCGATGTACGGATCGCGCCCGCGCTCGAGCACACTCACCTCGCGCGCGAGGTCCCGCGACAGCGTGGCGGGATCGTGCAGAAACTCGGCGCTGCGCTCGGGCGACGGCACATCGACCAGCAGCTTCGCGCGCTCGCGCGTGGACAGCAACGCCTGCGCCAGCGGTCCCGTGCTGTCGACACCGGCCAGCCGCGCCAGATATTCGTCGCGCGCGGCGCTGACCGGCGCACCATTGAGCGAGCGCGGACCACGCACCGGCGTGGAAGCCACCGGCACGCCGCTCAACTGCAGCTGCGCCGCATCGATGGTACTCACGGCCGCGGCGAACTGGCCGCTGAAAAAGCTGAGCGCCGCGCGATCGACCGTGCGGTTGATCTGCGCGCGCACACTATCCGGCAGTGTCTTCGTGTTTTCGCGCTGCGTGTACGCGGCATCGACCCGCATGTATGCAGCCGCGAGATCGGCGCGCGTCACCTTCGGGGCAGCCGGCGCCGGTGCTTGAGGCGTTGCCTGCGCCCACGCGCCGGCCGGTGCGGCCACGAGGGTGGCGGCCAGCGACGCCGCCAACGACGCGGCCAGGGCGGAACGGGAGATCATCGTCATGCGGGAAACAGCCCCTCGATCGAGAGATATCGCTCGCCCGTGTCGTAGCAGAACGTCAGCACGCGGGCGCCGTCGGTCATGTCGGGAATCTTCTGCGCCACCGCCGCCAGCGACCCGCCACTCGAGATCCCCAGTAGAATCCCCTCCTCGCGGGCGGCCCGCTGCGTGTACCGATACGCGTCCTCCTCGGTGATCTGCACCACGCCATCCAGCGTGTCGCGATGCAGGTTGTCGGGGATGAACCCCGGCCCGACCCCCTGAATGCGGTGCGGTCCGGGGTCGCCACCACTGATCACCGGCGACTTGGCCGGCTCCACCGCCCACGTCTGCAGCGCCGGCCAGTGCTGCTTCAGCACCTCGCTCACCCCCGTGAGATGACCGCCGGTGCCCACACCGGTGATCAGGTAATCCACCCCATCGGGAAAGTCGGCGAGAATCTCGCGCGCCGTAGTCTGCGCATGCGCACGGATGTTGGCCGGGTTGGTAAACTGCTGCGGCATCCACGCGTGCGGCGTGCTCGCCACCAACTCAGTGGCCCGCGCGATGGCGCCGCGCATCCCCAGCTCGCGCGGCGTGAGGTCGAACGTGGCGCCGTACGCCGCCATCAGCCGCCGCCGTTCGATCGACATAGACTCTGGCATCACCAGCACCAGCCGGTATCCCTTCACCGCGGCGACCATCGCCAGACCGATGCCGGTGTTCCCCGACGTGGGCTCGATGATCACGCTCTCACGGGTCAGCAGGCCGCGCTGCTCCGCATCCTCGATCATGGCCAACGCGATCCGGTCCTTGATGCTGCCGCCGGGATTCGCGCGCTCGAGCTTCATCCACACCTCCACCCGCGGATCGAACAGGCGCTGCAGCCGCACGTGCGGCGTGTGGCCGATGGTATCGAGAATCGAGGCAGCGCGCATCTTGGGAAGCCGGAAGAAGAAGACTGCTAGATATGAAACTCGAGCCCGTCGCCGTCGGCCGGGCGTTGCTCCACCCGGCTCGAGAACTGTACCACCGACCGCGGCGGCACCGACGACGTGAGCCACACGTTGCCACCGATGATCGACCCGTCGCCGACCACCGTGTCGCCACCGAGGATCGTCGCGTTGGCGTACACGACCACGTCATGCCCGAGCGTCGGGTGCCGCTTGCGGTGCGCCAGCCGCTTGCTCACCGCAAGGGCGCCCAGCGTGACCCCCTGATAGATCCGTACGCGGTCGCCGATGGTGCTGGTCTCGCCGATCACCACGCCGGTGCCGTGGTCGATCGCGAACGACGCACCCAGCACCGCGCCGGGATGAATGTCGATGCCCGTTTCACGGTGCGACCACTCCGAGAGGATCCGCGGGAACACCGGCACCGCGAGCTGATACAGCGCGTGCGCCATGCGATGCACCGCGGTGGCCAGAAATCCCGGATACGCCACGATCACCGCTTCCAGATTCTCCGCCGCCGGATCGCCGTCCAGAATCGCCTGCGCATCGCGCAGCAGCGCCTCACGAATGTCCGGCAGCCGCTCGAAAAACGCGGCCGCGATGCGGTCCACATCGGACACCAGCGGCGCGATCGCCGCGCGCAGCAGGGCATCGAGCGCCGCCGCATCGGCATCGACGCCCGCGGCCGGTGCGGTGGGCGACGCAAACTGCGGGAAGAGCAGCGCCAGCGCGCGTCGTGCAAACTCGTCCGCCATCGCCCGCAGCGGATGCGGCGCAGCGTACGCCCGCCGCTCGTCGCGCAGCGCGTCGAGAAACGTCGTCCAGCGCGTCGGGGCAACGGGGCGATCGGTCATGACGCAGAATCTACAGCCGTTCCAGCGACGATACGCGCTCCTGACCGGCCGCACCGACATAGCACTGCATCCCCACCGCGATGAGTCCGGCATCGTGCATCACCCCGCGATACCATGAGGCCGGCTGCGGCGGTGGCCAGTGCGTATCCCCCTCGAACTGATCGTCGGCGCTGAACAGTTCGAGGTACGCCATGCCACCGGTCTTGCGAGCCACCTGTGCGACGCCGTGCTGCAGCTGCTCGATGGAGAGGTAGTTCAGCATCCCGCAGCACACGACCAGATCGTACGTGTCCGCCAGCGGCAGCGAGGCGAGCGTTTCGATCCCGCCCTGCTGCAGATGACGCCGCGCACCGAACCGCTGCACGGCGTACGCGCTGGGATCCACGCCGGCGTAGACGATGCGGGGACGCAGGGCGCGCAGCGCCGGGTACCAGTGCCCCTCGCCGCACCCCACGTCGAGCACCGTCCGCACGCGGCGGCCCAGCACCCACTCGGCGGTATGCAACACGAACGCCACCTGCCGCGCGAGCTCGGCCGCGGATTTCACCCGATGCACCGGATGCCGGTACCACTTGTCGAAGTACGCCGCGTCGTACCGTTCACCACGACCGGTGTCCACCGGGGCGGTCACAGCATTCCCCAGAACGCGCGATCAATATCGATCGCGAAGCGCCACTGCCCGTTGCGCAGCCCGCGCGCCACATCGGCGCGCACGAGATCGTAGAAAAACAGCACCCCCATCCCGGCCGACGGATGCACACCCACCGGGGTGGCACGACCCGCCGGCACCGCATCCGGCGACCCCGCCGCGGTGACCAGCGCCTGCACGAACGGCGCCAGTGTCACGTGATTGGGCGAGCGGCCCCACCGCCCCAGTCCAATCGACGGCGCCGGAACCGGCTGCCGGAACTCGAGGCGCTGCGACAGCATCGCCCGCGAGGCGAACACGTGCGTGTCATAGCCGGGGGCCGACCACGGTCCACCGGCCAGCAACAGCCACTGCGGCGGCAGATCCCGCCCGCCGGCCACACCGGCGAACGTCTGCGCGAAGAACGCCCGATCACCACCCAATGGCTTCGTGAGCTGCACCAGCCCCTGCACACGCGCCACCAACGGCTGCCGCGACGGTTGGAGCGCCATCCCATCGGTATTCGACGCGGTGCCTGTGGCATCGTACGCGCCCGCGCTCGCCTGCAGCGCCCAGGTGCCGCGCGTCCCGCGCGGCGTCGCCCCCACCCATCCGCCGCGCCCCTCCACCTCGGCCCGCACCCCGGCCATCTCCCACGCCGCCAGCATCGGCGCGAAGCGCCGGGTGAGCGGGGTCGCCTGCACCGTCAACGGCGCGTCCCCCTCGTACGCCAGACGCCACGTAAACGCGCTCGTGGGACGGCGGCGCCACAGCACACCCGCGGCACGCGTATCCACCTGCGTGAGGTAATCACTCCCGAACAGCGCCGCCGCCAGCGAGTTGGTCACGCCGGCCCGCTCGGCGAACGCCAGATCGCGGTAGTCGCGCTCGGCAAACAGTTGCCACAATGGCGTCCGACCGAACGCAGGCACCGCACCGATCGCGAGCTGCCCTTTCAGCGCGCCGTCGGCCAGCCCATAGCGCGCGCGGCCACTCACCTGCACACCAAGCCGGCTGCGATGCGTGGCCCCGATCCCCAGCGCGAGCCCTTCCGTGCGGGAAAACCGCGCCAGATCGCTGATGCCGCGGCCCGTCACTTTCGCCGTCGCGGGGCGCGTCAGCATCGCGCTGCGAATCGCCGCTTCCGCCTGCACGCGCGCGCGCACCACGTCCTCGCTGCTCGCGATCTGGATCTCCGGCGGCAGCGCATCGATCACACGGCCGGTGAACGGATACGCCCGCGCGGAATCACGGGGCACCGCGCTCCAGCGCGGCAGCAGTTGGGTGGCCGCGGGCACGCGTTCGTTCACCGTGTACCCCGAAATCTCCCAGCGCCCCCGCACGATGCCACGCGCGGGAATATCAAACCACGTGCTTCCGCGCGAGACCTCCACCTCCTGCCGGCGGGGGAGCCAGTAGCGCTCGCGAATCAGGCCGTTCTCGAGCGTCACCACGAGCGTCTCGATGCGCTGATCGAGAATCGCCGCGCGCGTGAACGTCATCGACAGACGCACCACCGCACCGGTTTCGCGATCGAGATACACCGATCCCACCGCCGCCGGCTGCGCGGCATCGCGCGGGCGGAACTTCACTTCGTCCACCACGATCTCGCGGCCGGGGATGCGGATGCGCAGCGCCGCCCCCGAGGTGTATTCGTACTGCCGCGGCGCGAGGGGACCCAGCGGATGCGGTACATCGCGCACGTCCTGTCCGTCGCCGAGCCGGATCCGATCGGGAAGATTGTCCAGCACCACGCTGTAGCGGTCGCGATAGTAGCCCACATCGGCCGGCAGCAGCGTCGTATCGCGCCGCCCCACCAGCCGCTGCGCACTGCGCCCCGGCTGCCACCACGCGATCGCCAGCTGCAGCTCCTCGCTCTGCACCACCTTGGGCGGAATGATCACGCCCTCGCCCAGCTGCGCCAGGAACGCCAGAAAGCCGTGCGCCTCGGCGGTGTAGCTCAAGAGCGTACTGTCGGCGAGCTGCACACTCCGCCGCGCGATCGCACGCTGAATCAGCGAATCGGCCGCGGCATCGCGCCACGCGGTCGCACCGCGCGGCGGCTGAGCCATCGGCGTGTCACCGGTGCCCTGCGCACCGGCCCGACGCGTCGGCACGCACAGCACCGCGGCGGCCACGAAGGCACCGGCCAGCACCCGTCGTACCGACAGCCGGGCCGACGGTCGCACTCCCAGCACGCATCGGGTCATGCGCATCGGGGCGCGGAGGTCCGAGCGCGTCCCCCAGTCCTGCTCAGTCGCGTCGCAATCATAACCGCGACAATCTAGCGCGGCGTCTGGGCGGCTTGGTGGTACGCACGACCACGCGTGCGCGTGAGCATGCGCGTGAGCGTGCGCGTAAGCGGCCCTCGATGGAAACCGGTGATCAGGGAAAGTTCGTCGAACGGCGTGGCAGAGCGTCCTGCCGCTCGACGACGGCTGTCCCTTTTTGGAGACAAGCGGTGGCGGCTCTTCCACGGCGCGTGGCACGGATTCGCTGTATTCCTGTAGATGGAACACCATGCGCGATAAGCGGTTGCGACCGATGAATCGGCCCGCCGGACCCGTGGCCGCCTGTCCGCACCACCCGCTCGCGCCGCGGCACCGGATATGCGCTCTACCCAAGTGACTATCACCCTTTGGAGGAGCCCATGCTGCTGCATCGTTCGGATTCCCGTCTCGTTCGCCGCCCTCTCG
This sequence comes from Gemmatimonadota bacterium, assembly GCA_947475795.1. Next base: position 316 of record CANJOX010000017.1, on the reverse strand, counting down.
CCGCCCTCGCGACCGTGGCGGGACTGCTGGTTGCCGTCGGCCAGGCCACGGCGGCGCCGGCCCCGCAACCCGACTCCCTCGACGACCCCGTGGCGTCGCGCGCGGCCAACCTCACGATACGCGCCGGTGTCATCGTGCGCCGAGACGCGGACGACCGCGACCTCCGGCGCGCCGACCGCGCCCTGTTCACCTGGACCGGACGCGTGGACCGGGAAGTGTTGATCGTCGTGCGTGGCCGCGAGGTGCGGACGCGCGGCTTTGACGCCGACCTCCCCAACCGCGCCCGCGTCAACGCGGCGCTGCCGCGCACCCGCGG
>CANJOX010000016.1 GCA_947475795.1 Gemmatimonadota bacterium | reverse complement strand
GCTACTCGGGCGCGACGTACTTGATTCAGGAAGTGTGCAACCAGCTGTTCGATGCGCTGTTTCACATCCTGCCGTTGGGTACGGACATGGACAAAATCGACGCCACGCCTGCGCGCATGCACAAGGAGCTGCCGTGGGACGACGAGGCGAAGAGCGCGTTCGACGAGATCGTGGAGACGTACCCGATCCTGATCCGCATCAGCGCGGCGAAGCGGCTGCGGGATCTTTCCGAAAAGGACGCGCGCGACCTGAACGATCCGGTCGTCACGCGCGATCACGTGCTGGCCTCACGGCGCGGACTCGCCGGCGCGACCGCGTAGCACTACGGCCCCTCGATCCGCGCCAACACCTCGTGGGGGTGCTCTTCGGGGAGCAAATGGCCCCCGAGCACGTCCACGAGGGTCGCGCTGGGGAGTCGCGCGGCGGCGCGGCGCAGCGACGGGAGCGGTACCCACCGATCCTGCCGTCCGGCGAGCAGGGTGAGCGGGGTGCGAAGGGTCGCCGCTTCCCGCATCAGCGCCGGGAGGTCCCAGCGGGCCATCATGGCGAGGGCGGCGTGCACATGGTCGGGCTGCCGACAGAGCCACTCGTACCGGGCCAGCTGCGGCGCGGTGAGCGGGGAGCCCGCACTGCTGAGCATCAAGCGCACGAGGCGGGTGCGCTGGGCCATCCAGGCGCCGCCGTTGGCGACCGCGTCGGACTCGACGATGGTGGCGAGGAGAGGCGCCACGAGCGAGACGTACCACGCCGGCGGCGCGACGAGCGCGGGACAGACCCCGAGGATGTGTTGCGGCGCGATGTCTCCCCGTAGCGCCAGCTGCATGAGGACGGGCATGCCAGCGGAGTGCCCCACGGCAAAGCGGGGGACGGCGCCGAGGTGGCGGAGAAGTCCGCCCAGTGCGGTGGCCATGTCGGCGAGCGCGAACGGCTGCGCCGCGCGGGCGGCGGGGGAGGCGGCCTGCGTGAAACCGTGCCCCGGCAGATCCACGGCGACGACGTGATAGCGCTGGGCGAGCGGCCCGATACAACCAGCCCAGGAGTGTGTCGCTCCGCCGGTGCCGTGGAGGAGGAGGACGGTCGGCCCACGTCCGCGCTGTTGGACGTGCCAGCGGACCGCGCCAAGGGTGTGAAAGGACGAAACGTCCCGATCCGGCCAGGTTTCCGGTATTTGCACCAGCGCTGACACGTGTTTTGAGGGTGACATGAGGACGAAGTGGTACGGGCGGGGAGGAAATCTTCGAAAAACTGTAAGTTTTACTTGACGGTTTACAGTGTCAGGCCCAGTTTACACTCGCATTCAACAGGCCATGTCGTACCCCGACCGGGGAACGACACCCCAGCCGCGCGGGACGAGCGCGGCAACTTCGAAAACATTCCGGAGGTTTCGATGTCGATGTACGAGAAGAGCGGCATGACGGAAGAGGAAGCGATCCGCTTCAACAAGTACTGGATCGCGGGAACGGGTGTGTGGGTCCTGGGCGCGGTGGGTGCGCACCTGTTGGCGTGGTCGTGGCGTCCCTGGTTCTAGGCTTCGCCAGACCATCTCTCTCAACAGCGTAACCAGGAGACTGACATGTACCGTATTTGGATCGGGCTGGATCCGCACTTGATCATGGGCGGCATCGGCTCGTTTATCGCCGGCGCCGTGCTGTTCATGCACCTGTTTGCCTTCAGCCAGCTGAACTGGCCCGCGTCGCTCAAGGCGACGTACGCGAACACGGCCGCCCCTGCCGCCACCCGTTAAGGAGCCGTCATGCATCGGATATGGCTCATGTATGACCCGCGTCGCGTGATGATTGCCGTCGCCGGCTTCGTCGGTGCGCTCGCGTTCGTCATTCATTTCATCCTGCTCAGCTCGCAGCGCTACTCGTGGATCGAAAACGGGACGCTCTCTGCCGCGCAGGCCCCGGTCGGCGTATCGGCCCCCGCGGTTGGGGCAGAAATGTCGCCGCTCCCGCCCGGCCGGTAACTCTTCGCGCGTCCACGCCGGAGTGGCAATTCGCACGTGTCGGTGCGATGCCATCTCCGGCCGACGCCAGTCTCAGCCCTCGTCGCTCGCTTGGAGAAATCGCCCATGGCGATGCTCAGTTTTGAGAAGAAGTACCGGGTTCGCGGTGGCACGCTGATCGGCGGAGATCTCTTCGATTTCTGGTTCGGTCCGTTCTACGTGGGCTTTTTCGGTGTCGCCGCGATTTTCTTCATTGTCCTCGGCACGGTGCTCTGTGTCTGGGGCGCCGCGATGGGGCCGACCTGGAATCTCTGGCAGATTTCCATTGCGCCGCCAGACCTCAAATATGGCCTCGGCTTCGCCCCGCTTCGCGAGGGTGGACTGTGGCAAATCATCACGATGTGCGCGATCGGCGCCTTCGGCAGCTGGGCGCTGCGGCAGGCGGAGATCAGCCGGAAGCTCGGCATGGGCATGCACATCCCGTACGCGTACGGCGCAGCCGTCCTCGCTTACGTCACGCTCGTCGTGATCCGTCCGGTGCTGCTGGGTGCCTGGGGACATGGATTCCCTTACGGCATCTTTTCGCACCTCGACTGGGTGTCGAACGTCGGGTACCAGTACCTGCACTTCCACTACAATCCGGCGCACATGATCGCCGTCACCTTCTTCTTCACCAACTGCCTCGCGCTCGCGATGCACGGGTCGCTGATTCTGTCGGTCACGAATCCGAAGAAGGGTACGCCGGTCGGTACCAGTGAAACTGAAAACGTGTTCTTTCGCGACCTGCTCGGCTACTCGATCGGCGCGATCGGCATTCACCGCCTTGGCCTGTTTCTGGCCATGGGCGCCGCCATCTGGAGCGCGATCTGCATCGTGATCTCCGGGCCGTTCTGGGCCTCGGGCTGGCCGGAGTGGTGGGGCTGGTGGCTTAATCTTCCGATCTGGCGCTGAGGAGAATCGACATCATGCTCGAATACCAGAATCTCTTCACCCGCGTGCAGGTCCGCACGGTCCCCGAAACGGGGCTGCCGATCGAGGATTCCCCAGGCCTCCGCGTGGGCAGCGGCACCTTCTCGTATCTCGCCGGCAAGTTCGGCGATGCGCAGATCGGACCGGTGTACCTCGGCACGGCCGGCACGCTGTCCCTGCTCTTCGGCTTTCTCGCCTTCGAGATCATCGGCCTGAACATGTGGGCCTCCGTCGGCTGGAATCCCATCGAATTCATCCGGCAGCTGCCGTGGCTCGCCCTCGAACCACCGCCGCCCCAGTATGGATTGCGCGTACCACCGCTGCAGCAGGGCGGCTGGTACCTCATGGCGGGCTTCTTCCTGACCGTCAGCATCCTGCTCTGGTGGGTACGGGTGTACCGCCGCGCGACCGCGCTCAACATGGGCACGCACCTGCCCTGGGCGTTCGCCTCCGCGATCTTCCTGTATCTCTGCTTCTTCTTCCAGCCGCTGCTCGTGGGTAGTTGGAGCGAGATGGTGCCGTTCGGGCTGTTCCCGCACCTCGACTGGACGTCGGCGTTCTCGATCCGCTACGGCAACCTGTACTACAATCCGTTCCACGCGCTCTCGATCGTGTTCCTGTACGGCAGCGCGGTGCTCTTCGCCATGCACGCCGCCACGATCCTCGCCGTGGCCCGGCTGGGTGGCGAGCGTGAAATCGAACAGATCACCGATCGTGGTACGGCCGCCGAGCGTTCGATGCTGTTCTGGCGCTGGACGATGGGCTTCAACGCCACGATGGAGTCGATCCATCGCTGGGCCTGGTGGTTTGCCGTCCTGACCACCTTCACCGGCGGCATCGGCATCCTGCTCACCGGCACCGTGGTCGACAACTGGTATCTGTGGGGCGTCAAGCATGGGCTCGTCGCACCGTATCCGGACCAGAACACGCTGACCCCGGAGCAGCAGGAGCTGCTGCGCGGACGCTATCAGGGCACGGCGCCGGATTCCTTCCCGACCTATGTCGTACCGCAACCGGCGGTCATGCCCGACTCGGCCGCCCTCATGGTCCCCACGGATTCGCTGACGGCGGACTCCACCGCCATCGTCACTCCCGCCGCCGCTCCGGCGGCGGCGACACCGCCCGCTACGCCGCCTGCTCCGCCCGCCGGAGGAAAGACGCCATGAGCCGCACCACGAGCACGCTTCGCCGTTCCATCGTGGCGGTCGCCACGCCGCTCGTGCTGGTCTCGCTCGCCGCGTGCGGCGATGCCAAGACCGACTCGGTCCAAGTGGGGTATCGCGGCACCGCCATGGAGCAGAACTACGACCATGGCGACCTGAAGGCGAAGTTCGCCGCCGTCAAGATTCCCGCGCCGCTCCCTCCGGCCGGCGCGTCGCCGCCCGGGCCGTTGCCGTGGAAGAACGTGCAGGTCCTCAACGACATCTCGGTGGGTGAGTTCAACCGCACGATGGTGGCGATGAGTACCTGGGTGGCCGGCACCGGCAACTGCGCCTACTGCCACAACATCGCGAACCTCGCGTCGGACACGCTGCCCAACGGCAAGCCGCTGTACACGAAGCTCGTCGCCCGTCGCATGCTGCAGATGACCCGGCAGATCAACGGCCAGTACTCGCAGCACGTGAAGAACACCGGGGTCACGTGCTACACCTGTCACATGGGGAAGCCGCTGCCGAACGGCCTCTGGTTCTACTCGAGCCAGACCGACTATCTGCGGCACTATCTCGATCGTGACGGCGCGCGTGTCGTGTCGCGTGAGGTGGCGCCGTCCAACATGAATCGCAGCTCGGTGAAGCAGACCGAGTGGACGTACGCGCTCATGATGTCGCAGTCGCGCTCGCTGGGGGTGAACTGCACGTACTGCCACAACTCCCGGCAGTTCGCCAGCTGGAAGGAAGCACCGCCGGCGCGTGTCACCGCGTACCACGGGATCCTGATGCTGCGCGACGTGAACCAGAACTATCTCTCGCCGCTGCAGCCGGTGTATCCCGCGGTGCGCCTCGGCCAGCAGGGCGATGCCCCGAAGGCCCAGTGCGTCACCTGCCACAACGGGGCGTACAAGCCGCTGTACGGTGCACAGATGGTGAAGCATTACCCGGCGCTGTGGGGACGTGCCGACTGGAACGGCGTGCCGTTCCAGGGGCTCGGCCCGATGATTGACTCGCTCGCCCCGATGGACAGCGCCGCCAAGAGCGCTGCACCGGTGGTGCCGCCGGTCAAGGCCAGCAGCAGCCGGTCGGTACCGCCCGCCGCCGCCGTGGGTGCGGCGGGCAGTCTGAACCAACCGTAACCGCGATACCCGTCCGCGCTGGTCGGCCGTCTGCGACCAAATGCACCGCGCACAGGGCTTCTGCCCGCCGCGCGTCCGACCCCGCAATGCCGATTCGGTGTTGCGGGGTTTTGCATCCGTCGATCTCCGTGGCGATCCGCCGCTTGACGAGGCCACGCACCGGCATGATGATCCCCTGCCCCGTCTCCCCTTACGTCCCCGAGTTGATGCCCATGCGATCCGACCGACGCGCTCCGTCCGCCCGTGTCCTGGCCACCCTGGTCTGTCTGGGTTTGTCGGCGTGCGGCGGCACGCTCGCCCAGCGTGTGGACACGGCCATGAGCGGCTGTATCAGCCTGCGGAATCCCGACTTCGTGAGCGGGCGCGGCGCGACGACACTCGACCGGGCGCTGCCAGCGTCGCTGGCCAAGGCAATGGACCGGATCGCCTACATGCGGACCTTCAAACTGATGGAGGCCATTGCCTCCTCAGCCGCCGACCAGGTCACGCTCGTGTGTGCCCTCGAGATCGCGTCGCGCCTGCGGCATCAGGAAGTGGCGCTGCTGCTCACGCAGTACAGCGCGCATCCGGACGAAGCGGTCGCCGCCAGTGCCAAGCGACTGCTCAAAGGGCAGGATCCGCTGCCGGGATCAGTGCGCGAACCGCTACCGATGCCGGCGCAGTAGCCGTCCGCCCCGAACCGCCTCAGCGGGGCGGAGCGGCCGGCGGCAGGACGAGCAGGCGGTCGAACGCCTCGACCTGCGTGACGCCGAAACTTGTAATCGTGACGGAGCGCTTCGTCATGGAGTCGGACAGTACCAGCCGACCGTCCGCATAGCGCACCAGCTGAAAGGGCGCCTCCCGTCCGACACCCGCCATGGACCGACCGCGCGTGAGGGCGCGCAGCGCGCCACGCAGAAACCCGTTCGTGCCCGGCGGGAGCGACGCGGCGACCGCCTTCGTGGTGGCGTCCACCACGAGAATGCCGCCGTCACTGGCATCGGAAAATGTGAGCTGCCGCGCGGCGATCACGGCGGACGGCGGCTGTTCGGCAAACGCACCGAAGCCGAACACCCGCGCCGAGATCGCGAGGACAAACACCACCGCGATCAGCGCCGCCGCCATCACGAGCGCCGGCTTCGGGACCTCCAGCGGTGGCGCGTCCGGGCGTGCCCCCGGCTCCGGCTCGAAATGGATCGGACTCACGCGACGCCCGATGACACGGTACCAACCGCGGTTGGTGAGGCACCGGACGGTCCGGCCGGCGCCAGTGTCACCGGCGCGATCTGCACGTCCGTCTCCCCAGCGGCGGCCACAGCATTCACCAGCAGCGCGCTGATCGCCTTGGGATCGCGCAGCGCGCGGAGGACCGGCTCCGGGTGGGTGAAACGGAACACCTGACAGTGCGGCCACAGCGCGATGTAGGCCAAGCGATGCGCCTTGCCCAGCGTGAGCACAAGCTGCCCCGTGCCATCGCCGAACGTCCCGATGCGCGCGCCATCGATAATGGAGAACGGGATGTTGATCGACATGGGGAGCACGACCCCGAGTCGCAGCACCACCCGACGGTTGGTGATGGCGTACCACGACGTGCGTGCCGACGCGCGGGCAAGTCCCTCGGCGATGCCCAGCACGACCAGCGTGAGGACGACGCGCAAGGCGAGACCGCTCAAAAACACGGGACTGCTCACGGGATCGGTGGTCGCGACCGCCCACCAGAGCAGCATCGCGCCGAAGTACGCCGCCACGAGGCGACGATGAAAGACGTGCACGGCCATCGCCCGCGCATCGGGCGCCCCTTCCCACAGCACGTGCTCACCCGCGGGGAGCGGATGGGGAACTCCTTTGATATACGAGGCGTGCCCCATCCCAGAGCCGGTCATATGATCGGCTCGCTCCGGTCGGCGGTGGCGTACAGATGCCCGCCCGCGAAGTAGGCCATGACCTTGTCCTCTTCGAGCAACGTGATCTGATCGTCCCGACGGATCGCCGGCACGTCGGCGAACTGCGCCGCCGTGATGGCCTTCACGAGCAGGCGATCGTTGCCCCAGAGCCCGAAGTTCGGCCACTGCACGTACCCCGCGGGCAGCATGATGCGACGATCGGAGTCCGTCAGCCGGACTTCGTAGTAGCGCACCTGCGGCTCGGCGCGATCGACCCAGAGTTCGATGACCGTGCCGACCACCACCTTGTCGACCGCTTCCACCGGCAGTCCGCGCGGATCGGGATCACCCGACGCCACCGAGAAGGTCGGATCGAGCCGCATCGGCACGATCTTGGGCGTGCCATGGAAGGTGCGATCGGGTTCATCGGCGCGGTTCGCCCACGACGCGGGGCCCACGCCGTCGATCATCGGGTTCCCGGTGGGCACCATCGGCGATCCATTGTAGCCGTCAACCGGCACCGCCTTGATATCCGACATCAGTGCGTCTCCTCGCCGCCATGCGGCCGATGAAGGTAGGTTTTCGGACCGGCCGACTTGGGCCACCCATCACGCGGTCCCTGCGGTGAGTCAAGCGGATATCCTTCCCGCTTGTCTTCCCGCCGAATGTAGATGATGAGCCCTGCGAAGAATATCCAGAACGCGTACAGCGCGATCTGGGCTCCGTCGATGTACTGCATCGCTACGGCTCCGTGCGTTGAAGTTTGGTCAAGCGGGAATGTCCGCCAGCCCGAACGAACGGGCGGCTCGATCGCGCTCGGCTTGACCGGCGACGCGACGGGAGACGAGAGGTCCCAGTGCCACCAGCGTGGCAAACAGCATCAGGATCTCGAGATGATAGACGGCGGAATACGGGACGGACGGCACGTTGAGGCCCGGGCTGAGCGCGCCACGCTGCACCAGATGTGACAGCCAATCCTTCAGCACCCCGCTCAGCGCGAACGACAGCCCCTCCGCGGTGGCGAACACGGCCCCCCAGGCTCCAAGCGCGATCCCGTGCTGCGACGGATCGCGCAGTTGCATGGCGTACGACAGCGTCCCCACACCGAAGAACCCTTCGCCGAAGCCGATCAGGGCGACGCCCATGCGGAACATCAGCGCCGACTCGACGGGACTCGCGAACACGATGAGCGCGAAGCCGATGATGCCCACCATGACCCCGATGGCCGCAAGCCGGATGGGATCGAGATGGCGACGGAGCAGTGACGCCGACACACCAAAGGCGATGACCGCGCCGACCGCCATGATCGCAGTGAGCATGGTGGTCTGCGACACGGACAGCCCCAGCACTTCCCCGCCGTACGGCTCCAGCAGGACGTCCTGCAGATTGAAGGCGAAGAAGCCGAGCCCCGACGCGACGAGCAACCGCACGGCCTGACCGCCACCCGCGAAGGTGCGCCAGGCTTCACGGAACATGGGGCGACGCTCACCCTTGGCATACTCGACGACGCCACGGACGCGGGCCTCCTGCTTCCACAGCGAAATCATGTTCACGAGAATCGTGAAGACCGCCGTGCCCTGAATGACCTGAATGAGCCGCAGGGGGGTGAAATCCCGTAACACCGACTCAAGGAAGAGCGCACTGATGAGTGTGCCCATCAGCATCATGAGATACATCAGCGCGATGACGCGCGGCCGCTTGTCCTCGGCGACGACGTCGGTGGCCAGGGCCAACCCCGCCGTCTGCGTGGTATGCGCGCCGGCACCGACGCGTAGGAACGCGATGGCCGTGCCCACATGCCCGAGCCACGATGGGCCTACCCGCGGGCCGTCGGAGAGCACCAGCAGCGCGAACGGCATGATGGACAGTCCGGCGAACTGCAGCATGGTGCCGCCCCAGAGGAACGGCACCCGTTTCCATCCAAGAATGCTCTTGTGCGTATCCGACTTGAAGCCGATCAGGGCGCGGAACGGCGCGGCCAGCAGCGGGATGGCCAGCATGATCGCCACCAGCGATGCGGGCACCCGGAGCTCGAGAATCATGACGCGGTTGAGCGTGCCGACGAACAGCGTCTGCACCATGCCCACGGACAGCTGGAACAGGGACAACCGCAGCAACCGGCTGAGCGGCATGTCCGCCGTCGCCACGTCGGCGAACGGCATGAACCGCGTGCCAAGCGTCAGCCAGACGCGAACGGAAACCCCGGGTTTCGCGGACATCGGCGTTACCAGACCGGCTGCATGCGGACATCGGCCGGCAGTGCCTGCCGGTGCGGCGTGCGCAGGAACAGCTGCACGAAGGTCAGCGCATTCGCCGCCTTGAGCAGGGTCACCTTGACGGTCGAGACGAACCCGCCGGCGGCTTCGGCCCGCCGCATGGCATCGGTGTTCCGCCACATGCGGTCCATGAGCCCCCAGAAGGCCTCACTCTCGGTGTCGATCGTGTCGGGGAACACCTGGCGGCAGATGAGATTGGTGAGCTTGATGACCCGGCGGTCGTAATCGTCGACATCGATGCCCATGTGCGCGAAGAACGGCGCGCGCGCGTGATCGCGCACGTACATCGTGCAGAACACCGCCAGCAGGAAAAAGCGGATCCAGAGCTTGTTGCGCCCCTCCAGCAGCTCGGGGTTGGAGCGCATGAGCACCGCAAAGGCTTCGCCGTGGCGGAACTCGTCGAGGCACCAGTTCTCGAACCACTTGAAGATCGGGTGAAAGCGCTTGTCCGGCTGCTTCTCGAAGTTGCGGAAAATCGTCACATAGCGCGCGTACCCGATCTTCTCGGACAGATACGTGGCGTAATAGATGAACTTCGGCTGGAAGAACGTGTATTTCTTCGCCTTCGTGAGGAAACTCAGATCAACCGCGACGTCAAAGTCGTTGAGCGTGTGGTTGATGAAACCGGCGTGGCGTCCTTCGTCCCGGCTCATGAACCCGAACAGTTCGCGCACTTCAGGGTTCTTGATGCGCTTCTTGATTTCGGCGTACAGGATGCAGCCGCTGAACTCGGCGGTCACCGACGACACCAGGAACTCGATGAACTGTTCGCGCAGCGACGGGTCCATGGCCGAGAAATCGGCGTCGAACTCCTCGTTGCGCTTGAAGTGGTTCTTGTTCGGATCGCGGCGGAACTCAGCGAGGATGTCGTCCCACATCTTCTGATGTTCCGGCTTGATGCGGAGCGCGTCGATCTTGCCGAAGTCGGTGGTGTAGAACCGCGGATTCAGCATCGCATCCTGCTGCGCGTTCTTCGTGCTCTCGTTCACGTTGTCGTATGCGCGAACGGGCAGGTCGGTCGTGGTGGAGTACATAGCGGGTCTCTCCTCAGCCTTCGAAGCCGACGTCGTACAACTCGTACAGTTCCGTGCCGCCGGTGAGCTTCACGAACTGGCGCCGCAGCCAACTGGCGCGCTGCACCGTCGCCCGCGAGGCGTACGTGCGCTGCGTCCCGAACGGGATGCGGGTGGGCGTATTGTGGACCAGCACGGCATCCCCCGGGTCAACCTCGACGCCGTCCAGATCAACGTGCGCGTGAAAATGATCGTGCGTCGACTCGAGGTCGATCGTACACGCCACATCCACGGTGCGTCGCATCATGAACCATCCCGCGGTGGCCACCACACCGACCGCCGCGATCCCCCATCCCATGCCATCCATACCAAGCTCCTCGTCGTGAACCGTCAGGCCCGCGGGCCGCGCGCGGCGGCCAGCGATCCATTTTGCAGCGCAATGGCCATCGAGCGATAGAACCCCCGCTCGACCAGCCGTGTCCCCACCATGCCCCAGCTGTCGAGCGCCGGCGTATGCAGCAGCCCGTTCCGGAAATCCCGCTCCGACACCGGCACGATGGACGGCGCCCGGTCCTGCCGCGGAAACAGCTTCCCCACAAAATGCATCGCGGACAGCAGCGGCGTTTTGGGCGCGACGGTCACCAGCATCCGCTCGCGGATCCGCGGCGCCAACGCGGCCAGTGCCGCCGTCATCTCCCGCGGTTCGTAGTGGATCAGCGAGTCCATCGCGACCATGACGTCGAACGTGCCGAGCGCCGGATCGAGCATGTCGCCGCTACGGAAGTCGATGTCGACACCCTCGGCCTCGGCCCGCTCCCGCGCGTGCTCCACCAACGTGGGCGAGAGATCGATGGCGACGACCTCCGCCCCGCGGCGGGCCAGGTCGATGGCCAGTGTGCCCGTGCCGCAGCCGGCGTCGAGGATGCGCACCCCGTGCAGGTCGGGGTTGATCCAATTCAGCAGCGTGTGGCGCATCTGGTCGCGCCCCGCCCGCACCGACGCGCGGATCCGGGACACCGGCGCGTCCGAGGTGAGCGTTTTCCACGCCACGGCGGCGGTGCGGTCAAAGTACTCCCCGATCCAGGCCCGCCGCTCGAGGTACGACGCCGATGTGGCGTGCGAACCCCCAGGCGACGTAGCCCCGAACGACGAACCCGGAGTCGGGGAGATTTCAGGAGACAGTTGCGTGGCCATCAGTCGAACCCCAGCAGGTCGAAGATTTCGCGATCCTTGAGCGGATTCGCGGGCAACGGCACCACTTCGTCAAGCATGCGCGACGCCAGCAGCATGTACTGCTCCTGCGCCGCGATCACTTCCGGCGAATCGTCCATCTCGAAAATCGTGCACTTCTTGAGACGGCTGCGCCGGATGGCGTCAATATCCTGGAAGTGCGCCATCGTCTTCAGGCCGACGGCCTTGTTGAAGCGGTCGATCTCGTTGGTGTCTTTGGAGCGGTTGGCGACCACGCCGCCGAGGCGCACCTTGTAGTTCTTGGACTTCGCCTGAATGGCCGCGATGATGCGGTTCATCGCGAAGATCGAGTCGAAGTCGTTGGCGGTGACGATCAGGCAGTAGTGCGCGTGCTGCAGCGGGGCGGCGAACCCGCCGCACACCACGTCGCCCAGCACGTCGAAGATCACCACATCGGTGTCTTCCAGCAGGTGGTGCTCCTTGAGCAGCTTCACCGTCTGCCCGGTCACGTACCCGCCGCAACCGGTGCCGGCCGGCGGACCGCCCGCCTCGATGCACTGGACGCCGTTGTAGCCCTCGAACATGAAGTCCTCGGGGCGCAGCTCCTCGGAGTGGAAGTCGACCGACTCGAGCACGTCGATCACGGTCGGCACCATCTTCTTGGTGAGCGTGAACGTGGAATCGTGCTTCGGATCGCAGCCGATCTGCAGGACCCGCTTGCCCAGCCGCGAGAACGCGGCTGAGAGGTTCGATGAGGTCGTGCTCTTGCCAATGCCGCCCTTGCCGTACACGGCAATGACGAGCGCGCCGTCAATTTTCTGGTTGTCGTCGAGGTGCACCTGCAGGCTGCCCTCGCCGTCACCCACGGCGTCGAGAATCGGAAGTCGCGTTGCGGTCATCGTGTGGCTCCAGTCGTGTGACAGATCATGCGTGCACCCCCTCCAGACGGTCTTCGAGGTCCGCTGCCGCATCGCGCAGCGCCTCGAGCGTCGCTTCATCGGGGGCCCAAAATCCACGGTCGTTCGCTTCCAGCAACCGTTGCGCCAAGCCGGAGGCGGCGTCGGGATTGGCCTGCGCCAACCGCTCCCGCATCGCCTCGTCCAGCACGAACGTCTTGGACACCTCGGCGTACACCCACTGCGGTACTGCCCCCGCACCACCGGTGGCCGACCATCCCAGCGTGGTGGTCATGTGCCCGGCGATGTTGCGCACTCCTTCGTAGCCATACTGCAGCTGACTCTCGTACCAACGCGGGTTGAGCATCTTGGTACGCGTCTCCAGCTCGACCTGCTCGTTAAGCGTACGGACCTTGCCCTTCGCGCCGCTATAATCGCCCACGTACACTGACGGCGCACTCCCCCGCTCCTTGGCAATCACGCGCGTCATGCCGCCGAGCGACTCCACGTACTGGTCGATGTCGGTGGCGCCGAGATCGACCGAGTCGAGCCCCTGAAAGGACAGCGCGGCTTGACTGAGCGCACGCTTCATGAGCGCGGGCTGCGCCGTGGGACGACCGTCGCAGCCGTAGGCAAAGCTCTTGCGCTGCACGAACAGGTCGGCGAGTTCGTCTTCGTTTTGCCAGCGACCGGTTTCGATGAGCAGGTTCACGTTCGACCCGTACGCGCCGTCGGCGTTGGAGAACACGCGCAGCGACGCCTGCGCCAGATCACAGCCGGTATCGGCCATCGTGGCCAGCGCGTGCTTGCGCACGAAGTTCCGCGACGGGTCTTCATCGGCCTGAGCGCAGAGCAGCGCCGCTTCGGCCAGCAGCTTCACCTGCAGCGGCAGGAGGTCGCGGAAGATCCCCGACAACGTCACGACGACGTCGATGCGCGGCCGGCCCAGCGACTCCAGCGGCAGCAACCGCGCGCCCGTGAGGCGCCCGACGCTGTCGAACCGCGGCACGACGCCCATGAGCGCCATCACCTGCGCCAGCGGCGTGCCTTCGCTCTTCATGTTATCGGTGCCCCAGAGCACCACGGCAATGCTCTCGGGACATTCGCCGGTGTCTGCGGCATGGCGCGCCAGCAGCTGCTCGGCGCGCGTGCGCCCTTCGAGCATCGCCGCGGCACTGGGCACGCGATAGGGATCGAAGCCGTAGATGTTGCGCCCCGTGGGGAGCACCGCAGGATTGCGCAGCAAGTCACCGCCGGGCGCCGGCGCCACGTACCGCGCATCGAGCGCGCGCAGGATGCCCGGGACCTCGTGATCTTCGCGCAGCGCCGCGTCATAGCCGGCGAGGAGCGCGAGATGCTGGCCGAGCGCTTTGCCATCGGCCAGCGTGATGCCCTGCACCTTCGCCTCGGCCTTCGCCGCCTGCAGCGCGTGCGAGGCCTCGCCGGTGTTCACCAAGGCGCGGACGGCGTGCTGCACCACCGCTTCGGCCACCCGCGCCGCCTCATCATCGCCGGCGCGCTGTGAGTGACCGGCCATGACCGTATCACCGATCGGCAGCAACTCAGCATCCGGGCGGCCGCCGCGCGCGATCTCGACGAGCACATCGACCCGCGCGTCCGGCGCCATCGCCTCGCCGACCACATGCAGCCCCATCGGGATGAGGCTGTACTCGAGCTCCAGCAGCCGCTCCCGCAGCGTGGCAATCTTCGCGTCGGTCTCCTCGGCCGTCCATGACGGCTCGGCGACGGCCAGTTCCACCGCGGCAGCCTGACGCTGCACGAGTTCGCGCAAGGCATCAGCCTCCGACGCCCGCGCGCCGTCGAGGGCGCGCCAGCGGTCGAGCGTGGCCTTGAGGTCAAGCAGGCCGCGATACAGCCCCGCATTGGCGATCGGCGGCGTGAGATACGATACCAGCGTGGCGTTGCCGCGGCGCTTGGCGAGCGTGCCTTCCGACGAGTTGTTCGACGCGTACAGGTACACGTTCGGCGTGTCGCCGATGAGGCGATCCGGCCAGCAGGTGGCGTCGAGACCGGCCTGCTTGCCGGGCATAAACTCGAGGGCGCCGTGCGTGCCGAAGTGCAGGATGGCATCGGCCGCGAAGTCTTCGCGCACCCAGCGATAAAACGCGCTGAAGGCATGCGTGGGCGCAAAGCCGCCTTCGAACAGCAGCCGCATCGGATCGCCTTCCCAGCCGAAGCTGGGCTGCACGCCGATGAAGATATTGCCAAGCTGCAGCCCCATCACATGGATGGTCTGGCCGTCGGCCAGTTGGCGCCCCGGCGCCGAGCCCCACGTCTTTTCGATCTCCGCCAGGTGCACTTCACGGCGCACGTGATCGTCCACGGCAATGCGCGTGTGCACATTCGCCGGCGCCCCGAACCGTTCCCGGTTGCCGCCTGTCAGCCGCTCGCGCAGATCGTCGGCGCTGCTGGGTAGATCGACCGTGTAGCCCTGCTCCTTGAGCGAAGCCAGCACGCGCTGCAGCGACGGGAACACCGCGAGATACGCCGCGCTGCCGGTGTTACCGGCGTTGGGCGGGAAGTTGAACAGCACGATGGCGAGCTTCCGCTCGGCGCGCTCGCGACGGCGCAGGCTCACGAGTCGGGCCACGCGCTCGGCCACCCGGTCCACGCGCTCGGCGATCGGCTCGGAGGCCGCCGCCATGCCGGGCTTCGGTTCCCCCTTGCCACCGAACACCGTGGGCGCGATCGCCCCGTCGAGTTCAGGGATCGCGATCTGCAGCGTCGCCTGCAGCGGGTTGAGCCCGCGTGCATCGCGCTTCCATTCGTCAATCGTCTGAAACTCGAGCGTCTGCAGCGTGAGATACGGGACATCGAGGCCACGCAACACGTCCTGCGCGGCGTTGGCATCGTTGTACGCCGGTCCACCCACCAGCGAGAAGCCGGTGAGGTTGATCATGGCGTCGATCGTGCCGCGACCATGGGCGTCGGTGAAGTACCGCGAAATCGCGGGACGCGCGTCGAGCGCGGACGCGAACGCCGGGATCACGCGCAGCCCCCGTGACTCCAGGGCCCGCACCACTGCCGCATAGTGTGCGGCGTTGCCGGCCAGCAGATACGACCGACCAACGAGCACGCCTACCGTGCCCGCACCTGCCGAAGCGCCGGCGCCACGGGCACGCGGGAGTTCCGCCAGCGACTCAACGAGCCCACGCCCGGGGAGGTCGGGGTGCCACAAGCCGACCTCCGGATACTGCTGCGGCCGCGCCGGGGCGAGCGTTCCTTTCAGGGCCGCGCGCGGTCCCGCGGCGTAGCGGTCCACCAGGTACCGCACCATCTGCTCGATGTTGTCATCTGAGCCGGCCAGCCAGTACTGCATGAGCAGCAGGTACGCGCGCACATCCTGCGCCGTCCCGGGGATGAACTTGAGAATCGACGGCAACGTGCGCAGCGCCGACATCTGCCGCTCGCCGCTCGATTTCCCTTCACCGCGCGAGCCGCGCAGCTTCTTGAGCAGGTTGATAGGCGAGAACGCCGAACGCTCTTCGCCGCCGCTCATGTCAAACTTGCCCAGGCGCGTGCACTTCACGAGCTCGGGCGTACATAGCGCGCACATGACCGCGTCGGCCTGCTCGCGCCGCGCGAGCACCGCCGGCAGCACCGCGTTGGCGTACTCTTCCTGAAAGAGCTGCGTGCACACGATCACGTGCGCGCGGCCGATATCGGCCCGGGCCCGCTCGGCCGCCATCGGGTCGCTGCCGAAGTCGGCCGCGACGTGCATCTGCAGCGTGAGTCCGGGGAGGCCGCGTTCCAGCCGCGCGCGCGCCCGCTCGAACGCATCGGCCAGATGCGCATCGAGCGTGACCACGACCACGCGAACCGGGACCCGGCCCGTCACGGACTCAGCGGCCATAGTAGGCCTTGGCATCGTACAGCGTATCGACCGTGATCTCGGCGATCCCGTGCTCGAGCGCGTACTTCTCGGTGTTACGGCGGGCCTTGCCGCGGACGAAGAACGGAATCTTTTTGAGTTCCGCTTCGGCGGGCGCCAACCACGAGGTGGACGTGACGGCGACGACCGTCGCCGTGGCGTCCTCGTCTTCCTCTTCGGCGAAGCCGACCGCACTGGCCGCTTCCGGCGCCTCGAGGGCGAGCGCGGCGCGCGACGAGAACGGCGTGAGTGAGCGCCCGCTGCGCTGGCCACCCATGGCGTCACCGCGCGCCGGCGACTCGTCGGTGCCGGACGCGGGGGAGGCGTGCAGATGCGACGGCGTGGCCCCGTCGGCAAACTCGAAGTCGTCCTTGAACATGTGCAGCAGATGCTCTTCGAGACCCATCATGAGGGGGTGCACCCACGTATCGAAGATCACGTTGGCGCCTTCGAAGCCCATCTGCGGCGAGTGACGCGCCGGCACATCCTGCACATGGATCGGCGCCGAAATCACCGCGCACGGCACGCCAAGGCGCTTGGCAATGTGGCGTTCCATCTGCGTGCCGAGCACCAGTTCGGGCGCCAGTTCGGTGACGCGCTGTTCGACCGCGAGATAGTCGTCGCTGATCAGCGCGTCCACGCCAAGCGATGCCGCCAAGTCGCGAATCGGACGCGCGTATTCCCGCGAGTAGGTCCCGATGCCGACGACGGTGAAGCCGAGTTCGTCCTTGGCCATGCGGGCGGCCGCCATCACGTGCGTGGCGTCGCCGAAGACGAACACACGCTTGCCCGTCAGATACGTGGAATCAACCGATCGTGAATACCACGGGAGCAGCGAACGGCTGGCGCCCACCTGCGCCGTTCCGGCGCGTTCGCGCTCGAGCAAGGCGCTCACATCCACGCCGGCCACCTTCCCCACTTCTTCCACGAACTCGCGCGTGGCGAGCACCCCGATCGGCACCGTGCGCACCGTGGGCTGCCCAAAGGTTTTCTGCAGCCAGCGCGCGGTGGTCTCGGCCACTTCGGGATACAGCACGACATTGAAATCGGCGTGCGGCATGGCCTGAATGTCCTGCACCGTGGCATTGAGCGGCGCGCATACATGGACATCGACACCGATATCGTGCAGCAGGCGCATGACCTCACGCACGTCATCGCGATTCCGGAAGCCGAGGGCCGTGGCGCCCAGCAGGTTGCAGCGCGGGCGACGGTGCTCGCGCGTGGCGGCCGCGGTCACGCTTTCGCGTGGCGGCGAGCCGGGCGCGGGCGCGAGCGGGAGCAACAGCGTACGCACCAGATGATAAAACGTCTCGCTGGCGCCCCAGTTCTCCTTCTTGGAGTACGCGGGCAGTTCCAACGGGACGATGGGGATGGGCAACCCCATGCCCATCGCCAGCGATCCCGGCTGATCCTGAATGAGTTCGGCCGTGCACGACTCACCGACCAGCATCGCGTCGGGCTTGAAGCGCTCGTAGGCATCGCGCACGGCCGACTTCACCAGCTCCGCCGTGTCGCCGCCGAGGTCGCGCGCCTGGAACGTGGTATACGTGACCGGCGGGCGGGCATCTCGCCGCTCGATCATCGTGAAGAGCAGATCGGCGTAGGTGTCGCCCTGCGGCGCGTGCAGCACGTAATGCACGCCCTTCATTGAGGTCGCGATGCGCATCGCGCCCACATGCGGCGGGCCTTCATACGTCCAGAGCGTCAGTTCCATTCCAGGATCCTCAAACCGCGAGTCGCTGCGCGCGATCGAGCGGTCGCGCGAAAAGTTCGGCCAGATCGCCGGCCTGCTCGTAGCCATGCACCGGCGAAAACACGAGTTCAATGGACCACTTGGTGCGCAGCCCCTCCGCCTCGAGCGGGTTGGCGAGCCCCAAGCCGCACACGGTGAGATCGGGGCGCGCCTCTCGGCAGCGATCGAGCTGCTTCTCGACATCCTGCCCTTCGCTGATCTGCGCCGTGGCCGGCAACCGCGAGAGTTCGGACGCGACCATGAGCTTGTCGAGGTACGGCGTCCCGACTTCCACGAGCTCCGCTCCACACTCCTCGTACAGGAACCGCGCGAGCGGAATCTCCAGCTGGGAATCGGGGAAGAAGAACACGCGCTTGCCGTTCAGCCACGGACGAATGCGCGCCAGCGCGACACGCGCCCGCTCAGCCGGCGCGGCCGTGACCGTGTTGAGCAGGTCGTCACTCACGCCCCACTCGGTGGCGGCCGCCTTCAGCCAGGCTGTCGTCCCGTTCACCCCGAACGGGTAGGGGGCCGACAGCAGGGTGGCGCCGCGCGCGATCAGCGCGCGCGCCG
>CANJOX010000015.1 GCA_947475795.1 Gemmatimonadota bacterium | reverse complement strand
CGAGGTTTCGGATCGCTGCCGTCGGGATGGACGGACGACGTGCTCATCGTGTATTTCACTTTTGACTATGCCCTGCGACCGAGCTGACCGTTTGCCCCTGACTGTATTCTCCGCCGCGCGCGCGCGTTCCGGCTGGACCGTGTCGCGGACCGCCATCTTGCTCGCGGGTCTGTCGGCGGGCGGTGTGCTGGCACCGACGAGCGCGCGTGCGCAGGTCCCTGCGCCCGGCGTCAGCCTCAGCACCCGCTATGTCGCCGGTCAGAAGACCTCCCTGATCGTGCTGCCGGTCGCTGGGGCCGGCGGTGACTCCGTCGCCACCATGCTGTCCCGCGATTTCGACTACAGCGACCGATTCACGGTGGTGTCCACGTCGAGTGCCCCTGCCGTCAACGGTCCTCCCAACTACGCCCTGTTCGGCAAGATCGGGGTGGACGGCATCGTTCAGGCCGTTCTGCTGCCGTCCGGCTGGCTTCGGGTGGCGCTGCACGATGTCCAGAAGCGGACGGTGCTGAACAGCAAGGATTTTCCGCTGCCATCGACACCGCTCACGCCATCGTGGCGGCAGGCGGTGCACGGCGTGTCGGACGCGGTCGAGGAGTGGATCACCGGACAGCGGGGGATCGCGCAGACGCGCATCGCGTTTACGCGCGGCGGGCGCGTGTGGACCGTGGACAGCGACCGGGCGAACGTGACGCCGGTGACCCCGAGTGGCATGTCACCACAGTGGCTGCCTGGAGGGCGGGGGTTGGTCTACAGCGTGCTCGATGGCGTGCGGAATCCCATCATGACGACCGATCTTGGCACGGGGGCACTGCGGACCGTGGTGTCGGCATCCGGAATCGAGCACAGTTCGCCAGCGGTGGCCCCGGATGGGCGGACCGTGGTCTTTGCCCGAGGATCGGAGAGCGGCACCGACCTGTACGCGCTGCCGATCGACGGTGGGGTGGCGCGTCGGATCACCGTGGGCCGTGGGCGAGCGAGTGCGCAGCCGACCTTCAGTCCCGACGGGCAGCGTCTGGCGTTCATGTCCGACCGCTCCGGGCATCCGGAAGTGTATATTAGCGATCTGGATGGTACGAACCTCGAGCTGCTCACCGCGGCCTCGTTCGGCGATCGCGACTATCGTGCGGGGCCGGATTGGTCTCCCGATGGCCGGCTCGTCGCGTTTCAGTCGCGCAATGGCGGCACCTTTCAGATCATGACTATCAATCTGCGTGACCAGGCGGTGCGTCAGGTGACAAACGATGGCCGAAACGACGACCCGTCCTGGGCGCCCGATTCACGGCACATCGTCTTCTCCTCGACGCGCGGCGGGACACGCCAGCTGTGGATCGTCGATGTCGAAAGCGGTCGATCGCGCCAGCTGACCTTCGGGTCTGAGGCGCGACTGTCTGCCTGGTCCCCTCGTCTGTCGTCGCCGTAACCTCTCCCCTCCCACTCTACCGCTCGGAGTTTTTCGTCATGACGCGTGTCTCTCGTCTGGCCCTGGTGCTCGCCTCCACCTCACTGGTGCTTGGCGCGTGCCGGAAGAAGCCGCAGCCGGCGCCGCAGCCGGCCGCCCCTGCTGCTGCCACCCCGGCTCCGACCCGTCCGGTCAGTGCCCCGCCGGCTGCCCGCGACACGATGGAAGACTACCGGGCGAAGCTGGCCGCCACGCGTGCGCGGCTGCTGGAGACGATTTATTTCGAGTACGACGCGGACGACCTGCGCGATGACGCGAAGGCGAATCTGGATGCGAAGATCACCGTGCTCAATGCGAATCCCGGACTGAAGGTGCGCGTTGCCGGGCACTGTGATGAGCGCGGGAGCGACGAGTACAACATCGCCCTGGGCCGCCGTCGGGCCGAGGCCGCCAAGCGGTACCTGACCGATCGTGGCATTGATGCGTCGCGGATCGAGACGTCGTCGTTCGGCCGCGAGCGGCCGGCCGTGCAGGGGACGACCGAAGAAGCGTGGTCGCGCAATCGCCGGGATGAGTTCGAGATCGTCGCGGGCGGCGATCAGCTTCGCGCCCCGTGATGACGGCCGCCGCACTCGGATTTCGGCATTCGCTGCGCTCTCGTGTGTGGCGGCTCCTTCCCCTCGTGGCGCTGCTCGCCACGGGGGGGTGCTTTGCGACGCGTGGTGATGTCCGCATCGTGCAGAACGATCTGGCATCGTTGCGGGTGGAGCTACTGAAAAACCAGCTGGACCAGCGCGAGGCGCTGACCCAGACGATGCGTCTGCTGCAGGTCGCGACCGATTCCCTGTCGCGAGTCAGCGCGCGCACCGTGAGTATTCAGGGGGATGTGCGGGGGGAGATGCGCGCTGTCCGTGAGCAGATGCTGCAGGTGCAGACGCTGCTGGGGCAGAGTCAGGCCACGATCGCCCGGTTACGTTCGGAGATTGAATCGCGGTCGGCCGCCCCCGCCCCCGCCGCGCCGCTGCCCGTTGGCGCACCGGTCGCGCCGGTGCCGGCCGCGGGGAAGGCGGTCCCGCCGGCCGCGGGGAAAGCGGTCCCGGCGGCCGCAGATAGCGCGGGCCCGTCGCGCCTGCCCGGACCGAATCAGTTGTACACGGACGGCCGCGACCAGCTCACCCGCGGCAGCAGTGCCACGGCACGCATCTATTTTCAGGAGCTGCTGACCAACTATCCGGCGTCCGATTACGCCCCCGATGCGCAGTTCTGGATCGCCGAGTCGTTCGCCCGCGAAAAGAATCTGGCGGCGGCCGACGCGGCGTACGCCGCCGTGGTCAGCACGCACCCCACGTCGGCGAAGGCGCCGACGGCGCTGTATAAGCGTGCCCAACTGGTGGTCCAGCAAGGCAACACGGCGCAGGCGCGCCAGCTGCTCGAGCAGGTGATCGCGCGCTATCCGCGCAGCGACGAGGCCGAGCTCGCGGCCGAACAACTCAAGACGCTGCGCTGACCGCGCGTTCAGGACGACCCCGCTGATGTCCAGCAGTAATCATGTCGAAATGCCGTTCCTCGATCACCTCGAGGAGCTGCGCTGGCGGCTGTTCCGGTGTGCGCTGGCCATTGCGCTGGGCGTCGGTGCGGCGTTTGCGCTGCTCTACACCAAGCAGGTCGACATCATCGCGTTCCTGTCGCAGCCGATTCAGCCGTATCTGAAGCAGCCGCTGATGGTCACGCACGTGAGCGACCTCTTCGACATTGTGATGGACGCCTCCATCACGCTGGGCCTGATCGCCGCGTCGCCCGTGCTGGTCTGGCAGGTCTGGGGATTCCTTTCGCCAGCCTTGTACGGGCACGAAAAGAAAGCGGTCATTCCAGCCCTGATCGGGGCCGCCGTGCTGTTTCTCGCCGGCATGGCGCTCGCCTTCATGTACGTCCTGCCGGTGACGCTCGGCTTCTTCATGAGCTTTCAGAGCGGTTCCGTGCAGATCATGCAGACGGTCGATCAGTATGTGAGCTTCGTGATCTCGATGTGTCTGGCATTCGGCGCCATCTTCGAGCTGCCGATCGTGATCGCGCTGCTGTCGGCCATGGGGATCGTGCAGCCGCAATATCTGTCCAAGTTCCGGCGACACGCGTTTTTGGGCTGCATCATTGCCGCCGCACTCATTACGCCGGGCAGTGACCCGACGTCGCTGATCGCGTTGACGATTCCGCTGTACTTCCTGTACGAAGTGTCGATCACCGTGTCGAAGGTCATCAGTCGCCGACGCGAACGGCGGATCGCGTCCGAGGACGAGTGAGTCCACGCGTGATCGGGGGCGGTCTCCGGCGTGCGGCGACGCGGTTGATCGCGGGGCTCGGCGTCGTTGCCGCGGTGCTCCCGTGGTCGCTGGCGGCCCAACGGCCGCAGCCGTCGCGCCCCAGTCCGCAGGGGAAGGGCGCGCCGGGCCAGGGTAAAGACAGCCTCGCGGCGTTGAGCAAGGAACGCAGCGTGTTCAGCTGGACGCCACCCGACTCGCTCATGCGGGCGCTGCTGGAGCGGGAGGGCTATCGCAAGGTCCAGTATCAAGGCGACACGGTGTTCTTCAATGCCGGTTCTCGCGCCTTGATTCTCAAGGGAAAGCCGTCGGCGGTGCAGCGCGACGAAACGATGATCATCGGGGACACGATCATCTACAGCGATTCCACCAAGCGCGTGTTGGCCCTCGGCGATACGGTGTTGCTGCGAGATCCCCAACAGCAGGACGCCGACGACTTCATCGCGAGAGGCCGGATCGAGTATGATCTCCAGTCGCGGGAGGGAGTGACGGGTGCCTTTTCGACCTCCGTCACGTCCGGCCAGCGGCTGTTCCTGAGCGCGGAGCGCGCGACGATCCTCTCCGACTCCGTGGTGAGCGGTCGGCACATCGTGTTCGCGAAAAACGGGTCGTTCAGCTACTGCGACCACGCGGAGCCCCATTTCCACTTCACCTCACGGGACATGAAGTTCGTCTCGGAAAACGTGATGGTGGCGCGGCCGGGGGTGCTGTACATCGGCGAAGTGCCGGTGTTCTGGATCCCGTTCTTCTTTCAGGACGTGCGCAGCGGCCGTCGGAGCGGCATG
The DNA here is from genome assembly GCA_947475795.1 of Gemmatimonadota bacterium. Next base: position 14,179 of record CANJOX010000015.1, on the reverse strand, counting down.
CTCACGCCCAACTTCGGCATCGCGGAACTGTTCCGGAACAGCCCGTCGTACCGTCGGAGTATTTCGAACATCGGGTACTTTCTGGCCATCAGCGATTACATGAATGCTGAGGCGTCCTTTGACTGGCGTTCCGGCGCCCGAAGCACCGTGTCGGATCCCGGCTTTGTGCGCAGTAATGTCGAACTCCGGTACAAGTGGCTGGACCGGTTCATCAGCGGCGAGACGGCCGTGTCCTATCTCGCGCAGCGCAACGGCACCACGAACACGTCGATCACCTGGAATCACAATCAGGATTTTTCGCGGCAGACGCGTCTGACCGCGCGGCTCAACTGGGTGCAAAACACGCAGATTCAGCGGCAGACCACGATCAATCCGGTGGCCGCGAACGCCACCATCCGGTCGCAGTTGAACTACCAGACGAAGATCGGGCCCGCCCAGATCAGCGTCGGTGGCAGCCGTGTGCAGTATCCCGGCCGGACGCAGGTCGACATGGATTTCCCCTCGCTGAACGTCACGGCGGGTACGCTGGCCGGTGGCCCGTTCTCCTGGACGCCGTCGCTGCGGCTGAGCGTCACGGGACAGAGCAAGATCGATCAGGGGCTCCAGTTTCCCTTCGTCTACAACATCCGGCCGGGTGGCGGCATCGACAGTGCGCGGTTCAGTGCGAGTCGGCGCAACATGCAGCTTGGCTTCGAGACACCGATCAAGATCGGTGACTGGCAGTGGAACAACACGTTCACGATGAGCGACAACTTCCGTGATTTTCCGGAACAGCGTGAACTCATCGGTGTGCGCGACACGTCTGTGCGCTCCACGCGTGTCTACGCCAAGACGTTCGAGTCGAACATCGACTGGAACACGTCCTTCGGTCTCCCGCGGTTCTTTCAGGGCAGCTGGAACCTGTCGCCGTCCATCTCGGTGAACAACGTCGACAACGCGTCCGGGCTGTTCGTGCGCACCGAGCGCAGCGGTGGCAAGTGGGTGCAGCAATCGAAGCGGTTGAGCTACGCGCTGTCGGCCTCGCCGACGCTGTACGCCATGCTGCCCGGGATCGGCTCCGTTTCAAAGTTCCGTCATTCGATTTCGCCCGGCGTGAGCTACAGCTATTCGCCGAACGCCAATGTCAGCGACGAGTATCTGCAGGCGTTGGGGCGGACGCGTGTCGGGTACCTGTCAGCGCTGGCGCAGAACCGTGTGTCCCTGAGTCTGGCCACCAATCTGGAAGCGAAGCTGAAATCTTCGGCGGATTCGACACCAGAATCCGGTAAGAAGATCAAGCTGCTGTCCATGAACTTCTCGTCGCTCTCCTACGACTTCATCCGTGCCGACTCGACCGGGAACGGGTTCACCGACAAGATGTTCGCGATCAGCGGACGCACAGATCTCTTGCCCGGTCTGGATTTCCGGACGTCGTACGATCTCTTTCAGGGTGACCCCGCGTCCGATACGGCCACGTTCAGCCCGTACCGCACCGATTTCGGTGTCACCTTTTCACTGAACGGCCAGTCGGGGCTGGTGGCACTCTTCGGCCGGCTGCTCGGCATGTCCACGTCGCTCGAAGCGATCGACAGCACCAATGCGCCGCGGAATGTGGCTGACCAGACCGTGAGCCAGCAGAGCCGGCAAATGAACGCCGCCGGTGGCGGTAACATGCGCGGGATGCAGATGTCGCTGCCGTCGGGCGGTGGCTGGAATCTCAATCTGCAGTACAATGCCGCGCGTCAGCGTCGGCCGCGCGGCGGTACGCAGATCGTGAACGATCCGGCCTCCCTGTGCGAGCCGCAGCGGGCACTCGGCGTGTTCGTGTACGATCAATGTGTGCAGAATGCACAGAACGCCCAGGCGACGGGACTGACCTCCGGCCAGAGCGCGATCGGGGCGCCCGTGTTCATTCAGCCGGCCACGCAAAACATCACGGCCACGATGTCATTCGACATTACACGGAACTGGTCGGCGCAGTGGAGCACGCAGTACGACGTCGAGCGGGCGAGTTTCGCGAGCCAGCAACTCGGCCTGCAGCGTGAGCTGCATGACTGGAATGCCGTGTTCTCATTCTCGCAGACACCGAGCGGCAGTTTCGCGTTCAACTTCTTCATTGCGCTGAAGGCGCAGCCCGAGCTCAAGTTCAACTACGATCGGCAGACCTACCGGTCATCCAGTGGATTCTGATCGTCGGGGGGCCCCGCTCGGAGGAGGAACGATGTTGTCGCTGGACGGGCGGTCGCTGCACATCGAGGATGTGCTCGCGGTGGCGGAGGGGCGGTGCGTGGTGAGCTTGGCCCCCGAGGCGCGGGCCCGGATGCAGGTGACGCGCGATGTCGTCGATCGGGCGGTCGCGCTGGAAGCGCCCGTGTACGGCGTGAATACCGGCTTTGGCAAATTGTCAGAGGTTGCGATCGCGCCGCATCAACTTGCCGCGCTGCAGCGTAACCTCGTGCGCAGCCACGCCGCCGGCGTCGGCGATCCGCTGCCAGAACGGGAGGTGCGCGCCATGATGCTGTTGCGCGCCAACGTGCTGGCGACGGCGTATGCTGGTGCTCGCCCGCTGGTGGTCGATGCGTTGATCGCGATGTTGAACGCGGGTGTGTGGCCGGTCGTCCCGGAGCAGGGCAGCGTTGGCGCGAGTGGGGATCTGGCGCCGTTGGCGCATCTCGCGCTGACGCTCATCGGTGAGGGGACCGCGCGGTTTCAGGGACAGGAGGCGCCGTCCCTCGAGATGCTCCATGCGGCCGGTCTTCGCGCCGTGACGCTCGAGGCGAAGGAAGGACTGGCGTTAATCAACGGCACGCAGGCACACACGGCGGTGGCCTCGCTGGCGTGCGCGGAACTCACGCGACTGTGGCGCGCGGCCCACGTGGCCACGGCCATGAGCCTTGACGCGTTGCTCGGCACCCCGGACGCCTTTGACGCGCGAATTCAGGTCGCTCGTGGCCAGGCGGGGCAGAGCGAGTCGGCAGCGCTGCTGCGGGCGTTGCTGTCGGGGAGCGAGATCCGCGAATCGCACCGTGACGGCGATCCCCGGGTCCAGGACGCGTACGCGTTGCGCTGTGTCCCGCAGGTGCACGGTCCGGCGCTCGATGCGCTGCGGTTTGCGCGGGGCATCATCTCGCGCGAATTGAACGCGGCCACGGACAATCCGCTGGTGATGGAGACCGGTGAGTTGCTGAGCGGCGGGAACTTTCACGGACAGGCCGTCGCGATGGCGAGTGACCTGTTGGCGATCATCTGCGCGAATCTGGCCGTCATCAGCGAGCGTCGAACCGACCGGCTGGTCCATCCGGATTTCAATCAGGGACTGCCTCCATTTCTGGCGGGGTCGCCGGGGCTCGAGTCGGGGCACATGATGTCGCAGGTGACGGCCGCCGCACTGGCCAGCGAATGCAAGTCGCTCGCACACCCGGCCAGCGTGGACTCGATTCCCACGGACGGCAACAAGGAAGACGTCGTGCCGATGGCGATGGGGGCGGCCACCAAGCTGCGACGGACGGTGCGCAACCTCCGCCACGTGCTCGCGATCGAACTGATCGCCGCCGCTGAGGCGCTGGAGTACCGGCGGCCGCTCCACAGCAGTCCGTCGGTCGAGCAGGCGCACGCGATCATCCGTCAGCACGTGGCCCGATCGGACGGCGATCGTCCGCCCGCGCCGGATATCACCCGGCTCGCGGATGCAATTGCGGCCGGTGCACTTGATGTGATCACGGAGGAGTTTGCCGTATGAGCGAAGGGATGCAGCTCGATCAGGATGGGCAGGCGCCACGCGGGCCGCGCCCGGTGCGCGCTCCGCGCGGCGTGGCGTTGCAGTGCCGCGGCTGGGAGCAGGAGGCGGCGCTTCGCATGCTGATGAACAACCTGGATGCGGAAGTCGCTGAGCGGCCGGATGATCTCGTGGTGTACGGTGGCACCGGCCGTGCGGCACGGTCGTGGGACGCCTTCGATGCGATCATCCGCTCGTTGCGCACGCTGGCTGACGACGAGACCCTGCTGGTACAGAGCGGGAAGCCGGTGGCGGTCTTTCGCACGCATGAGGATGCGCCCCGGGTGCTCATCGCCAACGGCAATCTGGTGGGCCGGTGGGCGAATTGGGACGAGTTTCGCCGGCTCGAGCGGGCTGGATTGACGATGTACGGACAGATGACCGCGGGCTCGTGGATCTACATCGGCTCGCAAGGGATCGTGCAGGGGACGTACGAGACGTTCGGTGCGGTCGCCACGCGTCACTTCGGCGGCTCGCTGGAGGGCCGCCTCGTGGTGACGGCCGGATTGGGCGGCATGGGCGGGGCGCAGCCGCTCGCCGCGGCCATGCACGGCGCGGCGGTGCTGGGCATCGACGTGGATGCCGCGCGGATCGCCAAGCGGATCGAGACGCGCTACTGCGATCGGATGACAACGTCGCTCGACGAAGCGCTGGCGTGGCTTGCCGAGGCACAGGCCGAGCGCGTCGGGCTGTCCGTCGGTCTGGTCGGCAACGCGGCCGTGGTGTTGCCGGAACTGGTGCGTCGGGGTGTGCAGCCGGATGTGGTCACCGATCAGACGAGCGCCCACGACATGCTCGTGGGCTATGTACCGGCTGGGATGACGCTGCACGAGGCCGGCGCATTGCGGTCTGCAGATCCCGCCGTGTACATCGCGCGGGCAACGCAGTCTGTGGTCGAGCATGTCCGTGCCATGCGCACGCTGCAGGATCGTGGCGCTGTGACGTTTGATTACGGCAACAATATTCGCACGGTTGCGTTCGACGCCGGTGTGGACGATGCGTTTCGTATCCCCGGGTTCGTGCCGGAGTACATCCGTCCGCTCTTCTGCGAAGGGAAAGGCCCGTTCCGGTGGGTGGCACTGTCTGGTGATCCGGCGGATATCGCCCGCACCGACGACCTCGTGCTCGAGATGTTCCCGGACGACCAGCCGCTGCGTCGGTGGATCACCCTCGCGCGCGAGCGCATCGCGTTTCAGGGATTGCCGGCGCGGATTTGCTGGTTGGGGCAGGGGGATCGGGCGCGGTTTGCGCTCGCGCTGAACGATCTGGTGGCACGCGGCGAGGTTTCGGCGCCCATCGTCATCGGGCGCGATCATCTGGATACCGGGAGCGTGGCCTCGCCCTTTCGCGAAACGGAGGCGATGCGCGACGGGTCCGACGCGATCGCCGACTGGGCGATTCTCAATGCGTTGCTGAACGTGGCCAGTGGCGCGTCTTGGGTCTCGTTCCACCACGGCGGCGGCGTCGGGATCGGGAACTCGCTGCACGCCGGACAGGTGATCGTGGCGGATGGCAGCGCGCGCATGCACCGGCGGTTGTCGCGCGTCCTGACCAACGATCCCGGGATCGGCGTCGCGCGTCATGCCGATGCGGGGTACGACGTGGCGCTGGCCACCGCCGCGCGGGAAGGTATTCGGCTGCCCATGCAGGACGGCTGATGCTCTCCAGCCGGTACCGTCCGTGGCACGTGCCGATCTTCCTGGGCAAGTACGCCTGGCTCCGGATGCGGAATCGCCCGGTGTTGCTCAATTTCGAAGTCACGATGCGCTGCAACGCGCGCTGCGGCTTCTGCGATTACTGGAAGACGCCGGCGGAAGCCCGGCTGGGTGAGCTGAACGACTTCGCCGAGATCGCGAGGCGCTTTTCTCCGATGCTGGTCACCTTCACCGGCGGCGAGCCCACCCTGCGCCGTGACCTCGAGGAGATCGTTGCCTCGGTCCGCAAGGCGGTGCGGTACACCTATGTGCAGTTGATCACGCACGGCGCGATGCTCTCGCTCGAGCGCGCCACGTCACTGTGGAATGCCGGCGTGGATCAGTTCAATATCTCGCTGGACTACCTCGATGAGCGGCACGACGCCGCGCGTGGGATTCCGGGACTCTCGCAGAAGATTCTGGATCTCGTGCCGCGCATGCGCGGCGCCGGCATTGGCAGCGTGCGCTTCAATACCGTGATCAAGAACGACAATCTCGATCAGCTCATGCCGATCGTGGAACGCGCGGCGGCGCTTGGCGGCGGCGTGAACTTCTCGCTCTACACCGACTTCAAGAACGGCAATGGCGAGCACCTGCTGGGTGCCTCGCAGCAGCGAGAGCTGGAGGCCGTGGTGCAGCGCCTGCTGGCGTACAAGCAGCGCACCCGCGGCGTGATCACCAACTCCGACTACTATCTCGAGCAGATCCCGCGGTATGTGCGTGGCGAGATGACAGAGCCGTGCCGCAGCGGGTCGACGACGATTCACATCGATCCGCAGGGAATGGTGCGGCGGTGCCCCGACTTCAAGCCGGACGGCCGCTGGCAGGACTACGCCGGGTACGCGCCGATTGACTGTAACGCGTGCTACTACGCGTGCCGTGGCGAGGCGCAGGCCCCCCTGCGGCTGATGTCGCGTGTGCGGGATGTGATGGCGTGACCGCGGTCGGGGATGCTGCCTTCGTGACACTGTTCGTGAATGCCGCGCAGACCGTCACCTGCGCCGGGCCGGCACGGGCGAGGCGCGGTGCCGAAATGCGGGACGCGGGCGTGCGGCGTGGCTGCGGTGTCGCCGTGCAGGGCGATCGCATCGTTGGCGTTGATGCCGACGACGCACTGCGCCAGCGTTTCCCGAGTGCCAGCGAGATCGACTGTCAGGGCGGAGTGCTCGCGCCTGGCTTCGTGGATTCGCACACGCATGCGGTGTTCGGCCGTGCGCGGTACGAGGAGCACGAGCTGCGCGCGACCGGAGTGCCGTACCTCGAAATTGCCCGTCGGGGCGGCGGGATTCATGCCTCGGTGCGCGACCTCCGGGCCCGCACCGATGACAACCTCTTCGCGCTGGCCGTGCCGCGGCTGCGCGCCCTCGCGGCCGGCGGCGTGACCACCGTCGAGATCAAGTCCGGCTACGGCCTGACGGTGCACGACGAACTGCGGTCCCTGCGGGTGATCGCGCGCCTCGCGGAGGCGGGCGGGATGCACGTCGTGGCGACGTGCATGGGGGCGCACGAGGTGCCCATGGAGTACCGGGACGTGCCGGACGGGCGCCGCGCGTGGATCGACTGCCTGACGGACGAGTTGTACCCGGCCGTCGCCGCAGAGGGGCTCGCCGTGTTCGCGGACGTGTTCTGTGAACCTGGTGTGTTCAACGTGGCCGAGACTCGGCATCTGCTCGCGGCCGCGGCGGCGTTGGGGCTTCGCAGCAAATTGCACGCCGATGAGCTGCACGACGGGGGCGCGGCGGAGCTGGCGGCGTCCATCGAGGCGGTGAGCGCCGATCATCTGGCGGCGATATCGCCCGCCGGCGTCCAGGCGCTGGCGCGCGCCCGCACTGTCGCCACGCTGCTGCCGGCGACGATGCTGTTCCTCGGAACCGGGCGTCACGCCCCCGCGCGTGGGTTGATCGATGCCGGGGCGGCTGTCGCGGTGGCCACGGATTTCAACCCGGGGACGTCACCCCTGCAGTCTTTCCCGCTGGTTCTCACACTCGCTGTGAGTGAGCTCCGGATGTCGGCATCGGAGGCCTGGATTGCCGGTACCGTCAATGGAGCGGCCGCGTTGGGGCTGGCCGAGACCACTGGCCAGCTCGCGGAGGGATTCCGTGCCGACCTCGCGGTGCATGCGATCGACGACTTTCGGGCGTTGCCGTATTGGTTCGGCGAGCGTCTCTGTACGCTGGCATGGGCCGGTGGACGTGCTTGTCACCCGTCGTGGTGATCCCTAGCTTGCAACGGGTCGTTCACAAGGGGGGACGGCCGTTCGTGCGCGCCCTCGGCTGGATCTTTCCCCCCGCTTCCCGGAGCTGTTCCCGACCTCATGTCCAACGCCGCGAAGCACCGGAAGAAGGCGGCTGAGTTCGAGCAGCTGAAACAGATCGACCGCGCGATTGCCTCGTACGTCAGGGCCATCGAGGAGAGCGAGCAGGCCGGCGAGGACGTCGACGTCGCGTTGCTCAACAAGGTCGGTGATCTCGCGCTGCGTCAGGGACGCGTGCCCGATGCGATCACCTACTACGAGCGGGCGGTCGAGCACTACACGAACGCAGGGTTGTTCAACAACGCCATCGCGCTGTGCAACAAGATTCTGCGGAACGCGCCAGGCCGTGCAAACGTGTACTTCACGTTAGGGCGCATTTGTGCCCGTAAGGGACTGCGCGGTGACGCCACGCGGAATTTCCTGGAGTACGCCACGCGCATGCAGCAGGAGGAGCGCGTCGACGAGGGGATGCGGGCGCTCGCGGAGGTGGCCGACCTGATGCCGGAGCTGACCGAGGTGCGGCGGCTCGTTGACGAGCACGCGGATCGCGCGGGCATTGTGCTGCGGCGGCGCATGACGCCGTCCGCGCCCGTCGTCGCGCTCGAGGAGCCGCCCAAGCTGCCGGGTCGGGAGAAGTCGCAGGATCTGATCTTTCTCGAGGTGGATTACGGCGCGCCGGCCTCACGGCGCACCCCTCTCCGTTCACCGCGGGTGCCGACGCCCCTCGCGGTTGCGGCACTCCCTGCCGTTGCGGTCGCGGTCGTGACACCGGTGGACGACGTGGCCAGCGAGCGGGGCACGGACCCCTCTGCCACTCGCCGTCCCGAGCCGTTGATCGAGCAACTCGAGGGACTCGAGGCCTCCGGCGATTACACCGATCTGGGGGAGCCGCCTCTCGCCGGACTGACCGTCGAGGATCCGGAGTCGCCCGATCTCGTTGTCGATCCGGCGGTCCATCCGAGCGATGTCACGTGGCTGCCGGACGCCGGCGGGCTGGCTGGGGTGCGTCAGGAAGCTGGGTTTGAGCCGAACGCCACGGGTGATCAGTCCGCGGTGTCAGGCGGGCCGGTGTGGCTCGAGGAGTTTGAACCGGAGGAGTTCGGTCAGGCGACCGATGATGCGGGTATCGCGCAGATCATTCGTAGCGAGGCCTCCGCACCGGAAGCACCGGTCGAGTGGATTGAGCATGACGTCGCCGAATCGGCGATCGGAAGTGAGCCGCTCGACGTCACTGACGTTCCGGAGTTGGACGCGGCGATCGCGGCGGGTGCACAGTCCGTTCTGGCGGCTGAGACGGTCGTCGCTGGACCGCGGTCGCTGTTCCGCATCGATCCGCACGACTTTATCCTCCCGGGTGAACTACCGCCGTTGGTGCTTGACGATGCGCTGGTGACGGCGGGGCTTGCCGCCCTGACGACGTCGGCGGTCGCCGAGGCTGGGCGCGGTGGCGTGCCAACGCTCGGCGCGCTCAGCGGCGAAACTGGGCCCGAGCAGGTCGGAGCGGGACAGCTTCCTGCCGGGGCGAACCGCGTGGTGCCCCAGAGCCGAGCGCCGGGCGACGCGAGCGTCGGCGCCGTGCCGGAGCGCCCGGTGATGGTGACGCCGGCTCTGCCGATGGCGGCCGTCGCAACCGAGGCCACGATGGTGGCGACGTCTCGACGGGATGCGCTGCGGGGGGCGGTGGCCAGACACCCGCAGGATTGGCTCCTTCGTCGCCGGCTGGCGGAGGCCCTCTTCGAGGCGGGCGAGCGCGATGCCGCACTCGCGGAGCTGGAGACCGCCCAACAGGGGCTTGCCGCCCAAGGCGAGCTCTCCGCCAGTGCCGATATCGCGGATACCTTGGTGCAGGTCAGTCCGGAGCGGATTGCCTTCCACCAGAAGCGCGTGGAACTGTCCGTGCGGCTCAAGGATCAGCAACGCCTCCGGGTCGCGTATCTGGATCTCGCGGATGCGCTGGTGCGGATCGGTGAGGAGGCCCGGGCGCGGGCCGTGTATGCCCGTGTCCTCGAGATCGATCCGTACGACGACCGCGCCCGTTCGGCTCTTGGCAGTGCGGCGCCGCCCGCGCCGCCGAAACCGGACGCCGACGGTCCGTTCGTCAATCTGGCCGAGTGGCTCCGGGACGAGAACGCGCCGACGTCGACCCGGATGCGGATGCGTGAGCCCGCGATCAGCGGTGACGAACAGGCAGATTTTCATGCGCTCCTCAGGCACTTCAAGGAGGGGGTCGCGCGTTCACTCGGAGAGGACGACTACGACAGTCACTATGACCTCGGGGTCGCGTACAAAGAGATGGGGCTGCTCGACGATGCGATCGAGGAGTTCCAGAAGGCGCTGCGGAGCCGCTCACATCGGCTCCCGGCCTACGAGGCGCTCGGGCAGTGTTTCGTGGAGCAGGGGCGGCATCAGGTTGCCGCAACCGTCCTCTCCCGGGCGCTTCATGAGCCCGGACTGGACGATGAACAACGGGTGGGCGTGCTTTACCTCCTCGCATATTCGTGCGAGGCCCTGAAGCGGTGGGACGAGGCTCGTAGCTACTATCAGCGCGTGTACGCGACCGACATTCATTTCCGTGATACTGCCGCCAGACTGGCGGCGCTCGATCAGGTGGCGCGATGACGCTCTCCACGCGGACACCGTCAGCGTTGGCGGCGGCTTTGCGCGACATTCAGACGCCCGTTCGCGACGATCTGGCGAAGGTGTCTCAGGAACTCTGGCGCATCGTCTCTGCCGATGTGCCACTGGTGAACGACGTGCAGGAGCACCTGATGGGCATGAAGGGGAAACTCTTTCGCCCGACGCTGTTGTTGCTGTCCAGCAGTCTCGAACGGGAAGCGCCGCCACGCGCGATCACCTTCGCCGCGATTATCGAGCTGATTCACGTCGCGACGTTGGTGCACGATGACGCGGTTGACCATTCGGTGCTCCGTCGCGGGCGGCCCACCGTCAATGCGCTCTTCAGTCATCAGGTGTCCGTCATCATGGGGGACTACCTGTATCTGCGCGCGCTGCGGGAACTGGTCATGCTGGGCGACCTCGAGGCGATGAAGGCCATTACCCAGGCCTCCAACGAAATGACGCTGGGTGAACTGCGTCAGCTCGCCGCGTACGATGCCTTGGCATTTTCGGAAAGCGATTACGACACCTTGATCCGGGCGAAAACGGCGTCCCTGTTCATGGCGGCGTGCGAGGTTGGCGCCGTGTGTGGCGCCCCGGCTCACCGTCGATCGCTCCAGCGGTTCGGTGAGCGGCTCGGGATGGCGTTTCAGGTTGCGGACGACCTGCTCGACTACACTGAGGGGCAGGAGATGACCGGCAAGCCGAGTGGCCACGATCTCAAGGAGCACAAGGTCACCCTCCCGCTCATTGCGGCGCTGCGCGAGATGGATTCCGCTGCGCGGGGCCGGGTGGAGTCGCTCTTCGCCCACCCTGAGCCCGACGACGAGGCGATCGCCGAGGTCGTTGAGCTCGTGCGGGTCCACGGCGGTCTCGAGTATGCCCGCCGCCGGGCCGACCAGTTCTCTCGGGAGGCCGAGGAATCGCTGGCCGATCTGCCGGACGGGCCATCGCGCACCGCACTGGCCGATGCGATCGCCTACGTTGTCGAGAGGCGCTGGTAATGGGCCGTGGACCCTCGAAACACCGTCCGGTGTTTCACGTCGCAGTGCTGGCCGCCGGGTTCGTGTCCGGAGGTCTTCTCACGCAGGTCGCCCGACGCTTCCTGCCGGCCGGCGCGGTGAAGGAGTTCCTGACCACCGGGGTAACCCCCGCGGTCGGTCCCCTTCCCATCGATCTGGTTATATTGAAGTTCGCCATTGGACCTGTCGCCCTGGATGTCTCGCTGCTGAGCCTCCTGGGAGTATTGATCGCCTACCTGATCGCGCGGTCCCTCTTCTAGGAGTTACCCATGGGTTTACAGAATTTCGGTTTCATGGAGATCATGATCATTCTCGTGATCGTCCTGCTCCTGTTCGGTGCCAAGCGCATTCCCGAGATTGCGGGTTCGTTCGGCAAGGGGATCAACGAGTTCAAACGGAATCTGAGTGACGCGCAGCGGCAGATCACCGAGCCGGCCCAGCGCAACGATCGTGTCGGTGGAGGCACCGCGGCCGCGGTCGAAACCGCCGAGGAAGAGCGGCCGGAGCCGAAGCGTTTGCTCAACTGAACGTGGCGTACTAAGGTTCTCTCTCGTCTCCCGTGATGTGAGAAAAAAGAAAGCCCCCGCGATGCCAAGCATCGCGGGGGCTTTCTCGTTCTGGCTCACTCGGTCAGGGCGTCGCCTGACGTCGCAAGGCCGACAGCACGGTCGTGCGCTTGTCTGAGACCTTCACGCTCTCACGCAGGTTCACCAGGAACTCATCAACCCGCTGCTGGCGGATTGACTGCACCAGCTGCTGACGCTGCGTCGCCTTTTCTGCTTCAAAGGCAGGGCGGGCAGCCTCGGTCCGGCTGTCAACTCGGAGTACCACCATGCCGTCAACAGCCTTGAACGGACCACCGATCTGTCCAACCGGCACGGTGAACGCGGCGCCGATGGCCGGTTCGAACTGGCCGATCCCCGGCACGGCGTCAACGCGAGCAAACGGCAGCGACTTCTCAACGGAAAGTCCCTTCTGCGCGGCGGCCGCTTCGAGCGTTGATGCGCGGGCTGCCGTGGCCAGTTGCGCGGCGATCGGCCGGAGCTTCTCGATACGCTGGTCCTTGGAGAGTCGACGACGGATGTCGTCCTTCACTTCGGCAAGCGGCTGCTGGCCACCGGCGGTGATCGAGTCCACGCGCGCCAGATAGTAGGCGTCGGGGGAGTCGAACAGGTCGCTGGTTTCACCGCGAATGACCCCAGAGAACGCCCAGGCACTGACGCTCGGGACGTAGCGGCCAGCGTAGGACAGCGGTTCCTTCTCGAACACCACCACCGAGGCGGGCGAGAGGCCGAGCGTCTTAGCGGCCTTGTCGAACAGCTTCGGGTCTTCCTGGCTGCCACCGATGCTGGCCAGCGAGTCGGCGCGGCGGTCGGTGCGCGTGGCGCTGGAGTCGCTCTGCGCGATTGCGATGAGGATGTGACGCACGTCGAGCGTGTCGCCCTTCCGATCATCGACCCGGATCAAATGCCACCCGAAGGGCGTCAACACCGCCTGCGACAGTTCGCCGGTCTTGAGCGCGTAGGCTGCTGTCTCGAAGTTCGGGGTGAACCGACCACGCCCGCCCTTACCGAGCGCGCCGCCGTTGGCGCCGGAGACGCTGTCGGTCGATTCACGCTTGGCGATATCCTCGAACTTGGCGCCGGCCACGATTTCCGCACGGAGTCGGTCCACACGCGCCTTGGCCTCGGCCGTGTCGGACGCGGTGACCGTACGCGGGACCGTCAACAGGGAGACGACCGCGCGTCCCGGGCGCGAAAACCGCTTCTTGTTCCGTTCGTAGAACTGCGCGATGTCGGCGTCCGTGACAGTGACGGCCGTGTCCGTGAGGGCGCTCTGACCGACCAGCACGTAACTGATCTGGGTGCTGTCGTGGCGGTCGCGGTAGATCTGCCAGAGGCGCTCGTCGGACACGTACGCGTCCGACGCGATCTGATCGAAGAGCTTCTGCTTTGGGATCTCGTTGCGGTAATACGCCTCGAGGCCCGCCAGCATACCGGACTGCCGCGCCATCGGGCTGGCGAGCAGGCGCTGGTACTTCTGGATGTCGAAACGGCCGTCGGTCTGGAGGTCCGGCGACTGCTGGGCCTGCGGCGGCGGAGCAACTCGTGCCGCTTGGAGAATTTCGTCGTCAGTCACGGTGATCCCGCGACGCGTGTACTCCTGCTGGAGCAGCAGCTCCGTGACGAGCTCGTCAAACGCCCGGTCTTCGAGCGTCTTGCGTTCGTCGAGCGTGATCCCGCGACCGAGCTGCTGCTGTTGCTGCTGCTCGAGGGTGGCCACGGCGTTCTGCCACGAGGTCAACAGGATGTCTTCGCCGTTCACCGTCGCGATCGCGGTGGTGGTCGTCACGGGCGAGCGGCCTGCGAGACCTGAGGTCTCGTACAAGAGGAAACTGCCGACGAAGGCCACAATCAGCACGATCCAGATGTATTTCGCGGCGCTCCGCATCGATTGCAGCACGGGGCGAGACTCCTTGGGTCGGGAAAGCTGGACAAACAGAAAGGCACACGCACCTCCATGGGAGAGGCGTATGCCGCAGAGTCCGGAAAGCTAGCCGCCGCGCCTCCGTAATAGCAAGACAGACGGGCGTTCATGTGGTGCGGGTCGCGGATGGCTTCCCCGAACGGTCGTATCTAATAAGTTGCAGTCGGTCAGTCCGGCTGCGCGCGCGGCCTGGGCACCTTGTATTGGGCCGGGAACCATCACCCTTTGGGCACTCGACGGATGAGCACAGCTGCCCGGATCGACGAACTCCGGATCAAGTTCGCGGACAACCCACGCCGCTACTTCGCGCCCCTGGCGAACGAGCTCCGTAAGGCGGGAAATCTGTCGGAGG
>CANJOX010000014.1 GCA_947475795.1 Gemmatimonadota bacterium | reverse complement strand
GCCGCAGGCGGCCAGGGCGACGACCCCGAACAGCACCGCCCCCAGTCGCGCCCGTGTCATCAAGAATGCTGTTGGCATAACCCAGTGTACCCCCTCGACCGTTGCGTCGCCAAACCCTCTGCGTTCTCTGCGCCCTCTGCGCCTCCGCGTGATCAGTTCCTCCGCGTGATCAGTTCCTCCGCGTGATCAGTTCCTCCGCGCCGGACCGTGCGAGAACCGATCACACAGAGAGGCAGAGGGCGCAGAGGACGCAGAGAGCCGCATTGGCTTCGGTATTTGTTTGTACAAACACGCCTGCTGAGCAGACTGTACAGTAATTCCAGCAGATTCCGCAAATCGCACACTACGAAACCACCAAATCCAGTTGGATTCCGGGCCGGATTCTGACATATTTCTGCAACTTATGCACGAATTGCGGGACAGCGGGCGCTTCGGGTGCCTGTCGGACCGCCTCCCACTCCAAAACCACATCGCCATGTCCTCCATGAACGGCCCGCGCACAGCCGCCACGCGCGAAATCACGCAGCGTCCGGTTCGCATCACCGTCCGCCCGGAAGAAAACGGCATCCTGCAGCCGACCAGCGTCTGGTTCGGCATGAACACCTTCGGGCTGCGCCAGATGCGCGCCAAGCTCCCCAAGGACATCTACAAGAAGCTCGCGGCGTCCATCCGCCTCGGCAAAAAGCTCGATTCCGAGATCGCGCCCGTTGTCGCGCAGGTCATCAAGGAATGGGCCATGTCGCGCGGCGTCACGCACTTCACGCACTGGTTCCAGCCGCAGACCGGCCTTACCGCCGAAAAGCATGACGCGTTCCTGAACTTCGACGAGAACAAGCTCCCCATCGAGACGTTCACGGGTGAGCAGCTCATCCAGTCCGAACCCGATGCCTCGAGCTTCCCGTCGGGCGGCCTGCGCGCCACGTGGGAAGCCCGCGGCTACACCGCGTGGAACCCGGCCTCGCCGGTGTTCATCAGCGAGACCGGCGGCGTGAAGTACCTCTGCATCCCGTCGGTCTTCATCGGCTACAACGGGGAAGCGCTCGACGAGATGACGCCGCTGCTGCGCAGCTCCGACGTGCTCTCGCACCGCGCGATGGAACTGCTCGAGCTCATCGGCGACAGCGGCGTGCTGCGCGTGAACACCACGCTCGGCGTGGAGCAGGAGTTCTTCATCATCGACCGCGCGCACTTTGCGCTGCGCCCCGACCTCGTCATGGCGGCCCGCTCGCTCGTGGGCGCCCCGCCCCCGCGCGGCCAGCAGCTCGAAGACCACTACTTCGGTGGCATCCCCGAGCGCGTCCAGGCCTGCATCAGTGAAGTCGAGCACGAGCTGTACAAGCTCGGCGTGCCGATCGTCACGCGGCACAACGAAGTCGCGCCGTCGCAGTTCGAAATGGCGCCGATCTTCGAAGACACCGATATCGCCGTCGATCACAACCATCTCGTGATGAGCGTCCTGCGCAAGATCGCGCTGCGCCACGGGCTGCAGGCCATCGTGCACGAGAAGCCGTTCGCCGGCATCAACGGCTCGGGTAAGCACTGCAACTGGTCGCTCTCGATCACCTCGGACAACGCGCTCGACGGCACCAACCTGCTCAAGCCCGGCAAGACGCCGCACCAGAACATCCGCTTCCTCGTGTTCCTGGCCGCCGTGCTCAAGGGCGTGCACAAGCACGCCGGTCTGCTGCGCGCCGGTATCGCCGTGAGCGGCAACGAACACCGCCTCGGCGCCAACGAAGCGCCGCCGGCCATCATCTCGGCCTTCCTCGGCTCGGGGCTCACGCAGGTCGTCGAGGACATCGCCGCCGGCAAAACGTCGCCCAACAGCGCCGAGCAAGCCATGCTCAAGCTGGGCGTCGCCAAGCTGCCCGAAGTCGAACAGGACAACACCGACCGCAACCGCACGTCGCCCTTCGCCTTCACCGGCGCCAAGTTCGAGTTCCGCGCCGTGGGAGCCTCGCAGAGCATCGCCTTCCCGGTCATGCTGCTGCAGGCCGCCGTGGCCGAAGCGATCGGCGACATCATCGCGGAGCTGCGTGAAGAGATGAAGACGGCCAAGAGCACCGACGATGCCGCGCTCGCCGTGGCGGCCAAGGCGTTCCGCGAGTCCACCGCCGTCCGCTTCGAAGGCAACAACTATTCCGACGAATGGGTGGTGGAGGCCAACCGTCGCGGCCTGCTCAACCTGCGTCGCACCCCGGAAGCGCTGGCGCAGATCCTCACCGAGCAGGCCAAGGCGCTGTTCCACAACACGCATATCCTGACCGAAGTCGAACTCGAGAGCCGCTACCACATCCGCCTCGAGCGCTACGTCAAGGACATCCTGATCGAGCTGCACACGATCCAGCAGATGATCGACACGCAGGTGCTCCCCGCGGCGTACGCCTTCCTTGGTCAGCTGGCGGGCACGGCTGGGCAGGGCGCGGCGGCCGGCATCAACATGCAGCCCATCGTCGATGCCGCGAACTCGGTGTCGAAGATGATCGCCACGCTGCAGAAGAAGCGCGCTGAACTCGCCAAGGTGACCGCCAAGGCCGAGCACATGCACGACGACCTCGCCGCGCAGGCGACGTACCTCACCAGCACCGGCTGCGACACGATGGCCGAAGTGCGCGACGCCGCCGACGCCATCGAACTCGCCATCGGCGACGAGTTCTGGCCGCTGCCGCGCTACCGGGAGATGCTGTTCCCGGTGTGATTTAGGGGAACCAACTGCCTAGGGGGCAGGGAGGAGGGCGTCAGGATGGAGGAAGCAGCAACGGCGCGTAGTCGACTGCCCCCTCCTCCCTGACACACTCCCTCCTGTTCCCTAAGCTTTTGGCAGTTGCTCATCCCGCAGCAACCGCACCTTCCGCTCCAACCCCCACGCGTAGCCGCCGAGAGTCCCGTCGGCGCGCACCACGCGATGGCACGGCACCACCATCGCCACCGGGTTCGCGCCACAGGCCGTGCCCACCGCACGCACCGCCTTCGGTGCGCCGATGCGCGCCGCGAGCTCGGCGTACGTGATCGTCTCGCCGCGTGGGATGCGCTGCAACTCGCGCCACACACGCTGTTGAAACGCCGTACCGCGCAGATCCAGCGGCAGGGCATGCGCGAGCGCCGCACCGCTGGCCAGCGCCACGACGCTCGCGCTGATATCGCCGAGGCTGGCATCGTCGCGCACCAGCGCCGCCGCGGGCAATGCCTCACGGAGCGACGCCTCCAGCGCGACCGCATCGTCGCCCAGCACCACGCGATGCACGCCGCGCGACGTCATCGCCACGAGCACCAGCCCGAGCGCACACGGCACGATCGTGTAGAACACCGTCTCACCGGCGGCACCGCGACGTAGCGTGCCCGGCGACATCCCCAGATGCGCGGCAGCGGCCGTGTAGGCGCTGGGCAACGACTCGAACCCCGCCCCGAACGCGGCGTACGACACTGGGGCACCCGCAGCCAGCGCCGTACGGAGCCGCTCGCTGCGCTGCGCGCGCTGCCAGTCGGCGGGCGTGCACCCCACGAGGCGCAGGAAGACGCGCTGCAGATGCGCCCGGCTGACCGCGAGCGCGGCGGCCAGCTGCGTCACCGTCATCGCCTCCTCCTTCAGTCGGCTGATGGCGCGCGCCACCAAGGCCACATGCGCGGCGTCGGCGCCACCGGGCGCGGGCGAGTCCTCGAGATCACGGTGAACCGGGGTCATGACGGACGATACGCGGGGCACCACCGGACCGCGACACGATTCGTCTCCGCCCACCCCAGCGTTGCCGAAAACTCGCCTTTCGCCGGAACCAGGTGCATGCTCTGGCTTCGCATTCAATGGTTCACGCTCTGCCTTGGTCACGCACATGGGCACCATCGACCTCGCCGAACTGGTCGCCGGTATTGTCAAGCACTGGGATGGTGTGGACGTGCGGCCGTATCGATTCGGCGGAGTGGAGTTCCGTCTCGATCATCGCGAGATCGGGCACGTGCATGTGAGCGGCGTCGCCGATCTGCTGATGCCGGTGCGCCTGCGTCGCGACCTCGTCGCCGCCGGCCGCGCGGAACCACACCGGACCCAACCGCACTCGGGGTGGATCAGCTTTCGTCTGCGCAGCGAGCACGACGTGCCGGCGGTGGTCGAACTCTTCCGCCTCAATTACGACCGGCTGCGCGGCGTCGCGCGCCCGCGGTCCGTCACATCGCTCGTGACCCGGCCCACCTTGCTGGCGGACCGCAGCGCCGACGACCTGCCGGCGTAGTCCTCCGCGAACCCGCGTTACGCCGGTGACTCGGTACGTTCGACCAGCACCGGCGCTGGCGCCTTGCTCGACATGAGCTGCGTCACGAAACGCTGGCCTTCCGAGATGCGCTCGATTTCGATCGACATGGCATCCACCGCCTGCTCGATGCGCTCCAGACGCGCCGTCCCTTCCAGCAGCTGCGGACTCGGCTTCGGCTGACTGGCGCGTTTGAACATCATGCGTGCCGCCGCGATGGCCAGAGGCCCCAACACCATCACGATCGAGACAATCGAAATCGCCGTCAGCTGTCCCGAGCTGAACGGACCGTACCGTTCCGCCGTCGCCTCTTCGGACACCAATTCACCCGGGGCCCGGGCCAGTTCGCGGCCGTTCGCCGCGATGTCCCGCTCCAGCTGCACGATGCGTTCGTCCATGACCGACAGTCGCTGCTCCAGCCCCTTGGCGGAGGGTCCGCTGGTGCGTAGCAACTCCTTCGACACATCGTCCCGACGGCTCTGCACCGACGTCAACTGACGGGACAACTCGCTGCGCTTGGCCTTCAGCGCCTCGACGTCGGCCGAGGTGAGCGGCTTCAGGCTGACCGGAGCCGCGTCGAGGCCGGTGGTGACGCCGACGGGCTGCTGAGGAACCGGGGCCAAAGCGGGGGCCGGCGGCGCGGAGGCGGGTTGCAGTAGGAGCATGGTCAAACCTACGCAAAGAAGCCGAAAGCGGTTACATCACTAGGGAAGCGTCCGAGTCCACCCGTGCCTGATCCGTGACCATGACGACTGCCATTCAAACGCCGGCCCTCGACGCCGCCGCCTTGCTCCTCGAGGCAGAACAGCTCGCGCCCCAAGTCATCGACTGGCGCCGCGCGTTGCACCGTCGCCCCGAAGTCGCGTTTCAGGAGCACGAAACCGCGCGGTTCATCCGGCAGGTGCTGGAGCAGATCGGCGGCCTCGAGATCTCGCGTCCCACCGAGACGAGCGTGATGGCGCGCCTCCGCACCGGCCACGCCGGGCCGGTGATCGCCGTGCGGGCGGACATCGATGCGCTCCCGATCCACGAGGAGAACGACGTCGAGTACCGGTCGCAGTCCGACGGCGCCATGCACGCCTGCGGGCACGACGGGCACACGTCCATCGTCCTCGGCCTCGTCACCCTGCTGGCGCGTCACCGCGACCACCTGCGCGGCGAGGTCCGTTTTCTCTTCCAGCACGCGGAGGAGCTCTCGCCCGGCGGCGCCGAGGAGATGGTGCGGCTGGGGGTCATGGACGGCGTCGATCAGGTCATCGGGCTCCATCTGTGGTCCGGAATGCCGGTGGGGCGCATCGGACTGATTGCGGGCCCCGCGATGGCCGCCCCCGACACCTTCTCGTGCACCATCACCGGGAAGGGCGGCCATGCCGCCATCCCGCACGACACCATCGACCCCATCGCCATCGGCGCGCAGGTCGTGTCGGCGCTGCACCACGTCGTGTCACGCCTCGTCGATCCGCTCGATCCCGTGGTCGTGTCGGTCACGCAGTTCATCGCCGGCACCACGTTCAACGTCGTCCCTGAGTCGGCCTATCTCGCAGGCACCGTGCGCACCTTCGATCCCACGCTGCGCACCACCGTGCCGGCCATGCTCGAGCGCATCATCAACGGCGTGACCAGTGCCTTCGGCGCCACGTATGCGTTCCACTACGAGCCGGGCTACCGTCCGGTGATCAACGACCCCGCGCTCACGGCGCGACTCACCGACGTGGTCACGCGCACCTTCGGCGCGGACACGGTGATCGACATGCGTCCCACGATGGGCGGTGAGGATTTCTCGGCGTATCAGCAGCGCGCACCGGGCGTCTTCGCGTTCATCGGCGCCGGGAATGCGGACGCGGGCATCGACTTCCCGCATCATCACCCGCGCTTCCAGATCGACGAGCACGCCCTCGACATCGGCCTGCGCTACCTCACCGCGGCCACCCTCGATCTGCTGGGCACGGCATGACCAGACCGTACCGACTGCTGGCCCTCGTGCCAGCCGTCGCGATCGTGGGAGCGCCATGGTTCGCCAACCGCATCGAGCCGCGCCTCCTCGGGATGCCGTTTCTGCTGGGCTGGATCGTGGGGTGGGTGCTCATGGCGTCCGTCGTCATGGCGCTCATCGGTGTCCTCGACCGTCGGACGCCGTGATCATCTCGCTGGGCATCCTGTCGGCCACGTTACTGCTGGCGCTGCTGCTCAGCGTGCGCGGCGCCCGCAGTACAGGCGGCACCACCAGCCTGGAGCAGTGGAGCGTGGGCAACCGCGGCTTCGGCACGGTGCTCGTGTTCATGCTGCTGGCCGGCGAGATCTACACCACCTTCACCTTTCTTGGTGGCAGCGGCTGGGCCTACGGACGCGGCGCGCCCGCGTTCTACATCATCGGCTACGGCGCGGTGGCGTACATCATGTCGTACTGGCTGCTGCCGGCCATCTGGACGCGCGCCACGACGTGGCGGGTGCTCTCGCAGTCGGAGTATTTCGCGCGCGCCTACGACAGTCCCGCCCTGGGCAACCTCGTGGCGCTGGTCAGCATCGCGTCGCTCATGCCGTATCTCGTGCTGCAGCTCAAAGGACTCGGCATCATCGTGTCGGAGTCGTCGTACGGGGCGATCAGCGCCACGGCGGCCATCTGGATCGGCACCACGGCCACGGTGGTGTACGTCGTGCTCTCCGGCGTGAAAGGATCCGCGATGACCGCCGCGCTCAAGGATGCGCTCGTGCTGATCACGGTCGTGGGGCTGGGCATCGTGCTGCCATACACGCTGCACGACGGGATCGGCCCCATGTTCGCGCGCATTGCCGCCGAACGCCCGGGCTTTCTGACGCTGCCGGAGAGCGGCCTGTCGCCCAGCTGGTTCGCCAGCACGGTCCTCGTGACGGTGTTCGGCTTTTATATGTGGCCGCACACCTTCGGCTCCGTCTTCACGGCGCGGGACGCCTCGGTGTTCCGCCGCAACGCCGTGCTGATGCCGCTCTATCAACTGGTGCTGCTGTTCGTCTTCTTCATCGGGTTTGCCGCCCTGCTCAGCGTGCCGGGACTGCAAGGCGCCGACGCGGATCTCGCGCTGCTGCGCGTGACCCGCGCGCAGTTCGGGCCGTGGATCGTCGGTCTCGTGGGCGCGGCCGGGATGCTCACGGCGTTGGTCCCGGGCTCCCTGATCCTGATGAGTATCGCCACCACGCTGGCGCGCATCGTGCGGCCGCGGCGTGACGGCGATCCGCCCGATAGCGCCACGTGGGCCCGTGTGCTGGTGCCGGTACTCGCCGGCGTGGCGCTCCTGTTCACGTTCCGCGGCGGCACCACGCTGGTGACGCTGCTGCTCATGGCCTACAGCATGGTCACGCAGCTCTTTCCGCCCCTGCTCGCCTCGCTCATGCCGGCCGCGCGCATCACGGCCGGCGGTGCCATCGCGGGCATCCTGGCGGGTGAAGCCGCCGTGGCGGCCAGCACCATCGGCGGCCTCTCGATGCCAGCGCTCTTGCCGCAGTGGCCGCATGCCATCACCGACATCAATGCCGGATTTCTCGCGCTACTGCTCAACGTGTGCACCATGCTCATCGTGAGCCGCTTCACGCCGCCGCGCATGCCGCCGCGCACGCGGCGCGCCGGCTAGTCGACGGCGCGGGGGAAGCCCCTCACGTCGTCGAGCACCTCGGCGACGCAGATGCGGTGCCCTTCGGGATCCTCGAGTTCAAACTCGACCTGACCGTAGGGCATCAGTTCCGGACCGCGCACCAGCGGCGTCCGACGACGCGCATGATCGAGCAGCGTTGTGAGAGCCTCGCCCTCGAGCCGGAGATACACGTCCCAATCGTGCGCCATCGGCACGCGCGGTACCGGCTGCCGTGACCGGCGCAGCATGAGTTCCACACCGTCGCGACGCAGGATACAGAACGAGAAGGGCGCCACGGCGGGAAACGGATCCGCGACGAAGCCGAGAATATCCTGATACCACGCCATCACGCGCGCGACGTCGGCGACGCGGAGAACCGGAACAGCGGAAGCGAAACGGAGCATGTGGGAGGAATGCCCGGACGCGTCCGGAAGTGCCCGCCGGGGCGTGTACCGCCGGGGGTTACCGCCCCGCCCGCAGCACGGCTGGCGACGACGGCAACTGCTGCAGCAGAAAATCCCGCGTATTGCCTCCCATCACGCGCGCGATCGTGTCCTGATCCATGCCCGCCTTGAGCAGCCCGTCGGTGATCGCCGCCATGCCGCGCGCATCGAAGGGGGTACGCGTGGCGCCATCGAAGTCGGACCCCAGCGCCACGTGCGCGACGCCGGCCACCTGCACGGCGTGCTGAATCGCCTGCACGATGTTCGCGATTGTGGGCTCGCACACTGCGCCGTCCCAGTAGCCGATGCCGACCAGTCCGCCGTTGGCGGCAATGGCGCGCAGCTGCTCGTCGGTGAGATTGCGCGGCCCCGGGCACGTGGCCGCCACGCCCGTGTGCGACACCACCACGGGGCGCGTCGCCATCGCCAGCACCTCCTGCATCGCCTGCGGCGAGACGTGCGCGAGATCCACGATGATCTGCAGCGCCTCCATCCGCGCCACGACCTGGCGCCCCAGCGGCGTGAGCCCAGCGTGCGTCATGCCATGCGCACTGGCCGCCACTTCGTTGTCGAAGAAGTGCGTGAGCCCCATCATGCGAAAGCCCGCGGCATACAGCGTATCGACACTCGCCAGCGACCCGTCGAGCGCGTGCAGCCCCTCGATGGCCAGCAGCGCCGACACCTGCGCCGGATCGCCCGCCCGTCGGTCCACGAAGGCAGCGAGCTCGTCACGCGTCGTGATCAGCGTGAGCGTGTTCCCCGAGCGCAGCGCCGCATCCCGCAGGCGCTCGGCCTGATACACCGCGCGCGCACGCAGGCTCGTCCACGTGGCGCGCGGCCACCGCTGCGCCAGCGCGAGCAGCAACACGTTGTCGGTCTCGCCGGTGTTGTGATCGTAGTTCATGCCACGGGGCGTCTTCGTGACCACCGCGAACACCTGCAGCGCCACGTGCGCCTCCTGCAGCCGTGGCACGTCCACGTGCCCACGCGTGCTCCGGTCCAGCGGATCGCGCCCCCACAGCAACTGATCCGCATGCAGATCAGCCACGAACAGTCGACGGTGCAGCGCCGATCCGGCCGGCGACACCGCGGGGACCGCCGTGCTCACCACGGTGTTCATCACGGAGTCGGCGATGCGCGCCCCAACGGTGAAGAAGCCCGCTACCACCACGACGACCACCACCGCCAGACCGGTCAGCACCCGCTTCATGTCATATCCTCAGCGCAAACCGCGCGGCATCGGATCACCGGACATCTCGCGGGCATTCGGCAACGAATTCGGCACGCTCTCGCCACGCAGATCGCCGCAGCGATCGATGGCCTGTTCAGAGCCGGCGTCGATGGTGTCGGGCAGCATCATGCGATCCACCCGCATGCTGTCCATTTCAGTGCGCGCCGTCCCCCACGCCTCCGTGCACAACGCACGCACGCGATCGATGCGCGCGAGCCGCTCCACCCCCGAGGTCGTCGCACGGTTCAGGAACTGCCACGACCACACGCTCAGTCCGATCGTCAGGATCATGCCCGCGAGCGCCAGCGCGCGCGTCTGCCCCGGCGTACGGGGCGCTTCGGGAGCCATTTACCGCCCCCGCGCCGGCGCCGGGATCGGCGCGGTGGCGAGAAACTGCGGCGCACGGCGCGCCGTGGTCGCCTGCTCGAAGGCATACGCCAGACCGATCAGCCGCCCCTCGCTCCACGCGCGACCGATGAACGAGATCCCCAGCGGCAGCAGGCCCACGAATCCCATCGGCACGGTAATGCTCGGATACCCCGACACAGCGGCCACGCTGGAGTTGCCGCCCGTGTAGCGATCCCCGTTCAGCAGATCGGTGGGCCACGACGGACCATTCGACGGCGCCACGATAGCGTCGAGCGAGTGCTCCGTGAGAATCGCGTCCAGCCCCTCGTCCCGCGACAGGCGCCGGCACGTCTCGAGCGCCTCACGGTACGCGGCCTCGTCCAGCGAGCCCATCGTCTGCGCGCGCTCCATCTGCTCCTGACCGAAGAACGGCATCTCAGTGTCGGCATGGGCGCGATTGTACGCGATCACCTCGTCCATCGTGCGCACCGACACCGTGCCGCCGCGTTCAGCGAGATAGGCGTTCACCCCGGCCTTGAACTCGTACAGCAGCACCGTGAGCTCGGCCTCGTCGTACTTCCCCACCGTCGGCACGTTGGCGGGATCCACGATGATCGCACCCGCGCGGCGCAGCGCCTCGAGGCCGCGCTCGAACGCGGCATCGGCGCCGGGATGGAAGCCGGCCATGTTGCGCGCGACGCCGATCCGCGCCCCCTGCAACGCCTTCGCGTCGAGAAAGGTGGTGTAGTCGGTCGCGCTCTTCCCCGCGCTCGCGGCGGTGGCCCGGTCACGCGAATCCACGCCGGTCAGCGCCCCCAGCAGCGCCGCCACATCGGCCACGCGGCGCCCCATCGGCCCGGCCGTGTCCTGCGTGGACGAGATCGGAATGATCCCGCTGCGACTCCACAGCCCCACCGTCGGCTTGAGCCCCACCAGTCCGCAGATCGACGACGGACAGATGATCGACCCGTCGGTTTCGGTGCCGATACCGATGGCCGCCAGATTGGCCGAGATCGCACTCCCGGTGCCCGAACTCGAGCCGCACGGATTGCGATCGGTCACGTACGGATGCCGCGTCTGTCCGCCGCGCCCGCTCCAGCCGCTCGTGGAGCGTGTGGACCGGAAGTTCGCCCATTCGCTCAGGTTGGTCTTGCCCAGCAGCACCGCACCCGCCGCGCGCAGACGCTCCACGATGAAGGCATCACGCGGAGCCGGCTGCCCCACCATCGCGAGCGACCCGGCGGTGGTCTGCATGCGATCCGCGGTGTCGATGTTGTCCTTGATCAGCACCGGGATGCCGTGCAGCGGTCCGCGCACTTTGCCGACGCGCCGTTCCGCGTCGCGCTGCGCCGCAATCGTGAGCGCGTCGGGGTTGAGCTCGATCACCGATCCCAACGTGGGACCGGCCCGATCCACCGCAGCGATCCGCGCCAGGTACGCCGCCGTGAGCGCGCGCGACGTGAGCGTGCCCTTCGTCATGCGCGACTGCAGTTCGGCCACGCCCACTTCGGCATAGGCAAACACATCCGGCGCGGCGGTATCGGCCTCCGGCGGCCTGGGCGGGAGCGCCGCCGCCGCGTGCACCGGTACGACGGTGGCCATGGTGCCCAATGTGGTCGCGGCCGCCGTGGCCAGCGATGACGCCACGAACCCGCGCCGATCCATCCGCTTCGTCATCCCCGCTCCTCAGACCGCGCCCAGGGCGCGCTCGAAATCGTTCAGCAGATCACGCACATCCTCGAGCCCGATGCTCAGGCGTACGAACCCCTCCGGCACGGCGTCACCACCCCAGCGGGCGCGGCGCTCGGCACTCGTGTGCACACCGCCGAAGCTGGTCGCTTCGTAAATCAACTCGGAGGCGGCGAAGAACCGCGCCACCGCCGCGGCATCGGGCAGCACGAAGCTGATCACGCCCCCAAACCGCTTCATCTGCGTGGACGCGATGGCGTACGACGGATCCCCGGGGAGGCCGGGATACCGCACGCCATGCACCTTGGGGTGCGCCGCCAGCATCGTCGCGATCGCCATCGCGGTATCGCACTGCCGCGATAGCCGGACGTCGAGTGTGGCCAGCGAGCGATGCGCGAGCCACGCTTCCATCGGACCGGCGATGACGCCCATCCGCGTGCGCCACGTGCGGATCGTCTCCGCGTGCGCGGTATCACGACAAGCCACGTGGCCGAGCACCAGATCGGCGTGCCCCGTCATCGCTTTCGTGTCCGACACCACGGCGAAATCGGCCCCCAGCGCGAGCGGCTGCTGCAGCAGCGGTGTGGCCGTGGTGTTGTCCACCGCCACCAGCGCGCCGGCGTCGTGCGCGGCCCGCGCCAGCGCGGCGATATCGCACACGTCGAGCGACGGGTTGGTGGGCGACTCGAGCCAGAGCAGCGCCGCCCCGTCCAACGCGGCGCGCAAACCGTCACCCACCGTTGGCGCCGTCACCACCTCGATCCCCTGCGCGGCAAACCACGCGCCCGGGAACGCCTGCGTCGCGATCACGCGCGTGGTGTAGTAGCTCTCCGCCGGCATCACCAGCTTGCGCCCCGGCGGCACCATCGTGGCCAGCACGGCGGCCGTGGCCGCCATACCGCTCGGGAACAGCAGACACGGTCCGCCTTCCAGCGCTTCCAGCGCCCGCTCATACGCGTTCCACGACGGGTTATGAAAGCGCCCGTAGGTATACGGGGAGTCGGCCGGGTCGCCCGACACGTGGTACGGCGCGGCGAACACCGGACCCGGCAGATACGGCGCCCCCGGTGTCGCGTCCGGCAGTCCGGCGCGGACCACCCGCGTCCCGTCATGCCAGAGCGCGTCCGACGCGGCGTTCACGCCGTGCGGGCGCACGCCGGGGGTACTCACGTCTTCGGCGGGTATGCCGTGGCGTCCAGCGGCTGCGCCTCGTCGATCAGCATCACCGGGATGCCGTCCTGCACCGCGTACACCACCTCGCAGGTGCGGCACGCCAGCACCTCCGCCGGCGCCGTGTAGTAGTCCAGCGAGGACTTGCACTTGGGGCAGACGAGAATCTGCAGCAGTTCGGGAGAGAGGCTCATGGCACGGACTCGCGCTTACGCGCTGACGGGGCGGAACGGCGCGGGAGCCTCGGCGCTGAACGCCAGCCGCGGCCCCCCGATCAGATCGATGCAATATGGGACCGCCGCCCACACCGCGCCGAGGCATTCCTCGATCGCGGCCGGTTTGCCCGGCAGGTTGATGATCAACGAGCGGCCACGGGTACCCGCCACCTGACGCGACAGGATCGCCGTGGGGACGGTCCGCACCGACACGGCACGCATCTGCTCGCCGAACCCCGGCAGCAGACGGTCACAGACGGCCATCGTCGCTTCCGGGGTGATGTCGCGCGGGGCGGGACCGGTGCCACCCGTGGTGACGATCAGCGGGCAGTGATGCACGTCGGCCAGTTCGCGAATCGCCGCCTCGATGAGCGGCTGCTCGTCGGGCACGAGACGATACTCGGCCTGCCACGGCGTGGCGATCCAACGCGTGAACACCGACTGGATCGCCGGGCCGGACTTGTCGTCGTAGACACCGGACGACGCGCGGTCCGAGATGGTGATGATACCTAACCGGATCACGGCCGCTTGGGCGAATGGTGGGGATCGATGCGAAAATCCGGGGTCGCCGCCGGACATCGGACAACTTACGACCCGAAACTTGAACTCAGAACCCATCACTCACGTGAGTCTCGCGTTCTGAGTCGACGTGTGGAGTCACGGGTCGAAGCGGGGCTACTTCGCCACCATCCCCGTGCACGACGCCGGCAGCGGACCGTCGGGCGCGCCGTACTGCGCTCGCACCACCTGCGCCGCCGCCCCCGCCTGCCCCGGCGTCAGCACGAACAGCGTGGCGTAGCTGGCGTCACAGAGATCCGGCAGCGGCGGCCCACCCAGCGCCGTCACGATCGCCGGCACAGTGTTGCTGTGGCCCACCACCAGCACGATCCCGCGCGCCGCACGCACCGCCGCGGCCACCGCGGCCACATGGGCTGCACCGCCGCCGTCAATAGGGATCACCGTCGGCACCACGCCGGTCTTGGCCACCACCACCGCCGCCGTCTCACCGGTGCGCTTGAGCGACGATACCACAATCGCGTTCGGCGTCAGCATCGTGAGTGCCCCCGCGAGCGCCTGCGCCCGCGCCACCCCGGCCTCGCTCAACGACGGATCGCTCCCGCCCACGGTCGCCTTCTCGCCGTGACGGACCAGCACCACCATTGAAGGCTGCGCCGCCAGCGGACGGCCAGCCAGCCCACTCAGTGTGAGCACGCTCAGGGTGAGCACCGCGGTGCCCCACCACGACCATCTCCGCATCTGCTGCTCCGCCGCGCCGGAGGCGCGAGATCAAAGGGACCTGCTGGAGTGCTGCGCCACCCCGCGAATGTACCGTCCCGTCGGGGCCGGTAAAATGCCGGACCGCACGGAAGTTGTCCGGCACACCTTGACGACCATGCGGGGCGGCTCCCATCTCTGTGGTCATGCGCACTCGCTTCCGCTCTCTGCTCGCTCTCGCCGCCGTTGCCATGGCCGCGCTCACGCCGGCGCGCGGACACGCGCAGACACCGGCCGTCGTCACCCCGCAGGAAACCGCCGCGCGGCGGGCCGCCCTCGCCGCCCGCCTCGACAGCGGCGTCGTGATCGCCTTTGGCGGACGGGCCCTGGTGCACGATTTCAGCACCTTCTACCAGCTGCCGGCCTTCCGGTATCTCACCGAACTCAACGAGCCCGATGCGGCGCTCGTGATGGTGGTGCGCAACAAGCGCGCGCAGAGCACGCTGTTCCTCACGGCGCTCGACGCCCGCACCGCGTTCTACTACGGGCAACGCGTGGATTCCGCCTCGAGCATGGCCACCCATGGCATGCCGGGGCGCTCCGCCTCGGCGCTCCCTGCGTATCTCGACTCGCTGGCCGCCACCGGACTCCCTTTCTTCCACATCCCGGATGTGGAAACGATGGACTTCGCGCGCAACGACACGCTCACGCGGGGTCAAGAGGCGCTGAAGGGACTGGCCACCAGATTCCCCACGCTGTCGGTACGCAACGGAATGCCGCACGTGCTGCAGCTGCGCGCCAAGAAGTCGGAGGCCGAGATGACGCTCATTCGTCAGGCCGCCGAGATCAGCGCCGAGGCGCACCGCGCGGCCATGCTGACCGCCAATCCGCAGCACGAGTACGAACTGCGCGCCACCCTCGAATACGAGTTCACGCGTCGAGGCGCCGAGCGCCCCGCCTACGGCTCCATCGTCGGCGCCGGCGTCAACGGCACCACGCTGCATTACATGAAGGCCAGCGACCCCGCGAAGCCGGGCGATCTGGTGGTCATGGATGCCGCCGCCGAGTATCGCGGCTACGCCGCGGACATCACACGCACGATCCCGGTGAGCGGGACGTACACGCCGGCGCAACGCCAGCTCTACACGCTCGTGCGCAACGCGCAGGACATCGCCGAGCGCTTTTCCAAGCCCGGCCTGAGCGTCCGTGCGGCCACCGACTCATCGGTCGCGCTGCGGACACGCGGACTCGCGGCGCTCGGCCTGATCGAAAGCGTGGACGCGTCCTTCGATCCCCCGTGGAACGTGAACTGCACCGTCAGCCCCACGCAGTGCCGTCAGGCCAACCTGTGGATGATTCACGGCATCACGCACGGCATCGGACTCGCGGTACACGATCCTATGCAGGAAAATGGCGCCGACGCGAAATTTGCCGTGGGCGACGCATTCACCATCGAGCCGGGCATCTACATCAGCACGAAAGCGCTGGACGTGTTGCCGGACACGCCGAAGAACCGCGCCTTCATCGCCAAGGTGCGCAGTGCGGTGCTGCAATACCAGAACACCGGCGTCCGCATCGAAGACGATTACATCATCACCAGCAAGGGACTCGAACGCATCTCGCTCGTCCCGCGCGAAATGGATGAAATCGAAGCCCTCATGAAGCGGCGCGCCGTCATCCAGCCGTAACGCCGGTTCACCGCGTGCGATACGGGTAACCGCGCGCGAGCTCCCGGTCGAGCGTGCGGTCGTGATGATACAGATCGTCGTAGAACGTCACGCGTCCATCCGGCTGCGCCATGGCCGTGACGTACAGGATGTGCACCGGCACCGGCGTCGCCAACGGCACGCGTAGCGGCATTTCCCGGTGCATGTCGGTTGCGATCCGGGTGGAGTCCCACCCGGCCTGCCCGCGTAGCACCAGCGCGGCCAGACGCGCCGGCTCGGCCAGGCGGATGCACCCGTGACTCAAATCCCGTCGCGCCTGCGCGAACACCGACGTCGTCGGCGTATCGTGCATGTACACGTTGAACGCGTTCGGGAAGATGAACTTCACGCCGCCCAGCGCGTTCTTCGCCCCCGGACGCTGACGGATCCGCGCGCGGCCGGCCGCCACCTCGGCGATCGACGAAGCACCATGCGGCAGCACCTGCTCGTCGTCCGTGACGATCTCGTACTCGTTGCGCGGCAGATACTCCGGATCGCGGCGCGCCTTCGGCAGTAATTCTTTACGCGCGATACTCGGCGGCACATCCCAGTACGGCGAGAACACCAGGTATTGCATGACGTCGCTGAACACCGGCGTTTTGTGATCGTACGCCTGACCCACCACCACATCCATGGCGAGCACCTCCTGCGGACGATCCTGCACATCGGTGAAGGCGTACAGTCGGAAGGCCGGAATGTTCACGATGATCGGCGGTGCGGAAAAGCGGTGCGGCAGCCAACGCCAGCGTTCGAGCGACAGCTCGAGCGTGCGCAGCCGCACCGCCAACCGCCGACGCAGCACCGACAGCCGTTCCGGGGTGTGCGACGTCCGCGTGGTGTCGCGCAACTCCGCCCGCAACCGCACCGTGTCATCCTCCAGCGCCCTAAACCGCACGAGCGCCGCCTTGAGCGCGCGATAGTGTGCGTACGGCGGCTCGGCGGCGTCGAACAGCCCAGTCGCGTCAGTCGATGCGGCCAACGCACCAAGTGCGTCGGCGGCATCCCATGGTTCGTGCGACAGGCGGAGCGAGGGATGGATCACGCCCGGCGACACGCGCCCATGTTGCAACGCATGCAGGGCCCGCAGCGAAGCGGTGCTGAGCATCACGTCGAAGTCCGCCTCCGCGGTGTCGGCCATCATCGACCGGGCCGTCGGCGCCGCGGGGGATGCCGCCAGCCGCGCAGCGCGGGTCCGCAACGCGCCGGCATCGTAGTCGCGCGGATCAAGCCCGCGTGCCGACACGCGCTCGAGTTCGGCGATCACCGCGAACGCCGCCGGTGTCGGCTGGCCATCACGCAGCCAGAGCGGCGCCCACGCCGCGCGTGTGTAGGCGCGCTGCAGATCGGCCGCGACATCATCCAGCCGTGGCCAGCGCTGGACACGATGGCGACGCGAAGCAATGATCGCCCGCAGGACGCCCGCCGGATCCGTCGGCGCGCTCCCCTGCGCGGCCACCGCCAATGGCGCAGCCACCCCGCCGCCGACCGCGCCGACAAGCACGGCCAGCGCACACAGCCGGCGACAGAGCAAAGGAAAGCGCACGCGCTATTGTATGATCGGTGCGCGTCCCGCACGCTGTCAGGCTTTCCCTTCACTACGCGATCATGCTGCTCATCTACGGCGCCAACGGGTACACCGGTCAGCTCATCGTCGAGGAGTGCGTGCGGCGCGGGCTCGCCCCCGTGCTCGCCGCGCGGCGGGCGGAGACCATCGCGGCACTCGCCGCGCAGCACGGGCTCGCCACACGGGTGTTTGCGCTCGACGATCCCGACGCGTTGCGGCGCGGGCTGCAGGACGTCCGCGTCGTGCTGCATGCGGCGGGACCGTTTGTCCGGACCAGCGCGCCGATGGTCGCCGCCTGTCTCGACACCGGTGCCCACTACCTCGACATCACCGGCGAGATCGCCGTGTTCGAGGCGTGCCGGGCGCGGCATGACGCAGCGCAGCGCGCCGGCGTGGTGATCCTGCCGGGTGTGGGATTCGATGTCGTGCCCACCGATTGTCTCGCCGCACGGCTCGCCGCCGCGCTTCCCGGCGCCTCGCTGCTCGAACTCGCCTTCGCCGGCGGTGGCGGCGTCAGCCGTGGTACGCTCAAAACCATGCTGCTCGGCTCCCCACAGGGCGGCGCCATCCGCCGCGACGGACGCATCACGCCAGTCCCATCGGCGTGGAAACAGGCCACCATCCCCTTCCGCGATCGGCCGCGACACGCCGTGACGATTCCCTGGGGCGATGTCTCGACGGCACACTGGTCCACCGGCATCGGCAACATCCACACATACCTCGCTGTGCCCAAGGGGAACGTGCGGACCATGGGGTTGCTGTCACTGATCAGTCCGCTCCTCCAGCGGCCGCGCGTACAGCGGTTTCTGGAACGCCAGATCGACCGCCGCGTCCACGGCCCCGACGAGACGGCCCGCGCCACCGCCCGCATGCACGTCTGGGGTCGGGTCACGCATCCGGACGGCCGCACGTGCGAAGGCACCGCCGAAACGCCAGAAGGCTATCGGTTCACCGCGATCGCGGCCGTCGAGTCGGCACGGCGCGTGCTCGATGCGCCCCCGGCCCCGGGATATCACACGCCATCGACCGCGTTCGGCGCCGGCTATCTCGAGGAGCTCCCCGGGTGCAGCGTGCAGGTGGGGTGAACGCGCGCCAAGGGCAACCGCACCGGCCGCCGCCGTTGCTGGTCAGTCGCCGAGCCTCGTCGTAAGTTGCTCGCGTCAGTATCTGCGTTACGCCCCCGACCGGACCGCGCGATGTCGTTCACCTACATGAGCTCAGCGCGCGCGTGGATGCCGCGCGTGTCACTGCTGGCAGTCATCGCGTTCGCCGCGGCATGCGGCGGGGACGGGGCCGCCGAGAGTACCACGAACAACGCCGCCACCGACGGGACCTTCGCGCGGATCCAGCGCGACATCCTCGACAAGTCGTGTGTCTCCTGTCATCGCGCCGGCGACGCCAATGCGCGGCAGTCGCAGCTCGTCCTGACCGGCGATTCGGCGTACGCACAAATGGTCGGTGTCGCCTCGCTGCAGCAGTTTGCGCGCGCCGACGGATTCCCTCGTGTGAAGCCGTATCGGGCCGATAGCTCCCTCTTGTACCACAAACTCTCGTGGGTGCCCGGGCATCACAGCCGCGACTACGGCCAGCTCATGCCCATGGGCACCACCAAGGGCGTGACCGCCGGCCAGCTCGAGTACGTACGGCGCTGGATCGAAGCTGGCGCCCCGCGCGTAGGGCACGTGGTAG
>CANJOX010000013.1 GCA_947475795.1 Gemmatimonadota bacterium | reverse complement strand
GCTCATTCCCGGCGTCGGCTTCTCCATTGAGCCGGGGGTCTACTTCCCCGGTGAGATCGGTGTGCGCAGCGAAGTGAACGCCTACGTCGGTGAATCGGCGCTGCTCGTGACGCCCGGCGTGGTGCAGCGCGACCTCATCGTGGTTTGACGAGATTGGTGCGCGCGGCGGTCCCGCAACCGGTGACACGACGCGCGGCGCGACACGCGTTCGTCGTGCTGGGGCTCATCGCCTGCAGCGCGCCATCGCCGGAGCGGGAGACGCCGGGGGCGGAAGCGGAAGGGCGGATCGCCGATGTGGCGGTCACCGCATCGGCGGTCACCGCATCGGCGGTCACCGCATCGGCGGTGACTGCCACCGCCGACCGCGCGACGGTGGCGCCGCGTGACGGCGGTGTGCTGTCGCTGGCCCGCGCCGCCGGCGGCTCTGATGGCACCGCGTACACCGTCGCGGTGCCCACGAGTACCGGCTTCATCGTGGGCAAGGTGGCGGGCGGCGCGCCGCGCGACACCAGTATCGCCCCCACGCACGACCTGTCGGTGTGCCGTCCGTTTTCGGAGTCGCTGGTGCCGAGCCGGGACGGTGGGATCGGCAACGGTGTCGTGTGGCTGGCCGGCGTCGCGAGTGGCCCCCGCGACGACGCGCCGAAGCGCGTGCGGCTCGTCCTCGACGGGTGCCGCCTCGATCCGCGCGTGCTGCGGATCGCGGCCGGCGGCACGGTGATGATCACGTCGCGTGACGCGATGATGACGCGCCTGCAGTTCCGCGATGTCGGGGGCGTCTCCGCCGCGCGCGGCACGGTGTTGTTTACCGATGCGGGGCAGGTGGTGCCAGCGAACCAAGCGGCGGGTGTCCCCGGACTCGTGCAGGTCCGCGATGATCTGCATCCGTGGATCCGCGCGTATCTTGCCGTGTCCCCGCATCCGTTCGTGGCCGTCACCGGGGCCGACGGCACCTTCCGCTTCGACGGCGTCCCGCCGGGGAGCTACACGCTGGTGGTGTGGCACGAGCGCTTCGGCACCACGCAGCAGCGCGTGCGGGTGGACGCGCACATCGAGACGCGGGTCGAGCTCAGGTACTGAGGTGCTCTGAGTTCGCGGCGCGGCCCGGCCACTCACGTGAGTGGGGGGCGTGCGTTCACGTTCGGAGTGGCGAGTCGGCGAACTGTGGTGGCGTGACCCACAACTCGGGACTTGAACTCGGACCTCCGAACTCACGTGAGTGGCTGCCCCGCACGCTCACCCGCCAACTCACCCGCCGTTCAGCCCAGCTGATGCAGCCGCGCGAACAGTCCGTCTTCCCGCCCCAGCAGCTCATCATGGCTGCCCGTCTCCACGATTCGGCCCTGATCCAGCACCACCACCCGGTCGGCGCGGCGCACGGTGCTGAGCCGGTGCGCGATGAGCAGCGTCGTGCGCCCCTGCAGTAGCTGCTCGAGGGCCTGCTCCACGTAACGCTCGCTCTCGGTGTCGAGGCTCGACGTGGCTTCGTCCAGAATCACGACGGCCGGATCCTTGAGGAACACGCGCGCGATCGCGATGCGCTGACGCTGTCCACCGGAGAGTTTGACGCCGCGTTCGCCGACCCGGGCATCCCACTGCTCGGGGAGCCGCTCGATGAACTCCCACGCGTGCGCCGCCTGCGCCGCGCGCAGCACCTCGGCGTCACTCGCCCCGGGACGCGCATACGCGATGTTGTCGCGGATCGTACCGCTGAAGAGCACCGGCTCCTGTGGTACGATGCCGATGGCCCCGCGCAGTGTGTCGAGCGCGAGTGCACGGATGTCGATGCCGTCGAGCGTGATGCGTCCCGACGTGACGTCCCAGAAGCGCGGGAGGAGGCTGGCGATGGTGGTCTTGCCGGCCCCTGAACGGCCCACCAGCGCGACCACCTCCCCCGGCGCGATCGCGAGGGAGATGTCGTGGACCACATCGGGGCCGTCCGGCTGATACCGGAACGCCACCGATTCCAGTGCCACCGCCCCGCGGACCGCTCCGGCGAACTGCTGTGGCTGATCCGGGTCGTGCACCGTGGGCTGCGAGTCGAGCAGTTCGAACACGCGGGTGGCCGCGCCCACCGCTTCCTGGAAGTTCCCGAAGAGCGAGGCGAGTGATCCCACGGCGGCCGCCACGAACAGTGCGTAGAACAGGAACGCCACCAGCGTGCCCGCCGTGAGCCGCCCTGCCAGCACCTGCGCGCCCCCTTGCCACAATACCGCCGCCACCGAGCCGAAGGCGACGAAGCCCACGACACTGAAGAACAACGCCCGGGTACGCGCGCGCTCGACGGCCACGCCCACGAGATCATGCAGCAGCGCCCGGAAGCGCTCCGTCTCGATCCCCTCGCGCGTGAAGCTCTGCACGGTGCGGATGGAGCCGAACGCTTCGTCCGCCATGCCCATGGCCTCGCCGATCCGGTCCTGGACACCGGTGCTCGCCTTGCGGAGCGCCCGCCCGAAGGTGAACGCGGCCCCCACCAAGAGCGGCACGACCGCCAGCGTCGTGAGCGTGAGCCGCGGGTTGGTCACGAACATCATGCCGATGCCGCCGATCAGGAACAGCGTCTGGCGCGAGAGCTCGGAGATCCAGGTACTGAGCAGCGACTGCAGCAGGGCGAGGTCGCTGCTCAGGCGGCTCGTCAGTTCACCGGTGCGCCGCTCGGTGAAGAACGCCGGCGAGAGGCGGATGAGATGCGCGAAGGTCTGCTCGCGCAGGGTGGCGACGATGCGCTCTGTGGACGAACTGAGCAGCAGCACTTGCACGAAGTTGGCCACGGCCTGCACGGCGAACACGCCCAGCAATCCCAGGGCGATGCGATCGAGCGCCCCGCGGTCCTTCAGTTCGAACGCGGCATCGAGCAGGTACCGCAGCACGGCCGGGAACACGAGCCCGGCGGCCGCCGCGACCACGAGAAAGAAGAACGCGACAAGCAGCCGTGCGGTGTAGGGCCGGACCAGCGGGACCAGCCGCGCCAGCGGACGCGGCGACAGCGATCGACGCGTCCGGGTGCTCACCGCGCGAGGGCCCGGTCGACGGACATGGCGAGGAAGAGCAGGGCCAGATACAGCAGCGAATACTTGTACACCCACCACGCCGGGCCACTCCACGGCTCACCCGCCCGCGCCGCCAGCAGCATCTTGATGATCCCACCCATCAGCAGCGCATTGAGCACGAGCGCTGAGGCGAGGTAGAGCAGGCCGAACGCCCCGAACAGCACCGGCAGCAGCGTGAGCACGATGAGGATGACGGTGTACCACACCATCTGGTGCATCGTCTCGCGCTCACCCCACACCAGTGGGGCCATGGGCACCTTGGCGCGGCCGTAGTCCACCTGCTTGAGGAGCGCGAGCGCCCAGAAGTGTGGTGGCGTCCAATAGAACACAATGAGGAACATGCACAGCGCCGACACATCGAGCGTGCCGGTCACCGCGGCCCACCCCACCAGCGGCGGAAAGGCGCCGGCCGCGCCGCCGATCACGATGTTCTGCGGCGACGAGCGCTTGAGCCAGCGCGTGTAGATGAACACGTAGAAGTAGAAACCGGCCAGTGCGAGACCGGCCGTCAGCACGTTCACGAAGTGCGCCAACATCCACGTGGCGAGCGTCGCGCACGCCACGCCGAAGGCGAGCACCTGAATCGGCCACATGCGACCACTCGGGATGGGGCGCAGCCGCGTCCGTGCCATCACGTCGTCGATGTCGCGGTCGAGGTACATGTTCACCGCGTTCGCGCCGCCCGCCATCAGATAGCCGCCGATGCTCACGATGAGCACCGTGAGCCAGCCGGGCGAGCCCGCGGCGTACATCGGCGCAATCGTGGTGACCAGCAACAGCGAAATGATGCGCGGCTTGGTCAGCGAAATGAGATCGCGTGACAGCGGCGTCGGCGTCTTTTCTGGTTCCAGGGCCACGCCGGTCACGAGACCGGGGGCACGGCCCGCGACGAAACTGGAGACTGCATCATGGAGAAGCTCATAGGGGCAGGGCGCGCCAGGCGCCGACGAAAACAGCCAGGAGTCCGCCGACGGGGAGCACGACCCACACGATCTCGGTGAGGCGGTGCGGGGTCGGCACCTGCGACGACGTGGGCAGCTTGGGCAGCGTGCGGAAGACGGCGCGCAGGATGAAGACTTGTGCGATCACGCAGGCCACGACAGCGCTCCAGAACAGCGCGGTGGTCACGGTCGGCGGAAGGGTCACGGAGAGGACGGATGTCATAACCTGTGAAAAGTAGACGGCAGCACCCCGTGCGGTACTGCGCGCGGCGTACTACCATAGCGCGCATGACCTCACCTTCTGTTTCCTCGACGCCCCGCGGAGCCGGTTCGGACCCGGATTCCGGTCGGGGCGCGGCCACCGAACTGCCGCGGCGCCTCGGATTGTGGAGTGCGATCGCGGTCCTCGTGGGCACCACGATCGGTTCCGGCATTTTCCGCTCACCCGCGGGGATCGCCGACAAGCTGCCCGGCCCGCTCCCGCTCATGGCCGTCTGGGTCACGGGCGGCATCTTCGCCCTGTGCGGGGCGCTCACCCTGGCCGAGCTCGCCGGGGCGATGCCGCGGACGGGCGGCTACTTCGTGTACATCCGCGAGGCGTGGGGGCGCCTGCCGGCGTTTCTCTACGGCTGGTCTGAGCTCACCCTGATCCGCGCCGCGGCCCTCGGGGGTATCTCCACCACCTTCGCCGAGTACCTGCTGCGCGGCCTGGGCTACAACCCCGTGGTGGCCCCCTACGACACCTACGCGCACTGGATCGCCGCCGCCACCGTGGCCTTGATGGCCGTGATCAACGTGGTGGGGCTCCGGTGGGGCGCGCTCGTGCAGAACTTCACCACGGTCGCCAAGTACGGCGGTCTCATGCTGATCATTCTGCTTGCCCTCATTCTGGGGCTGCCGCAGACGGGCGGTCATTTCACCCCCGCCGCGCCCCCCGGCAGCTTCTCGGTGTCGGCCTTCGGGTTGGCGCTGGTGTCGGTGCTGTGGGCCTTTGACGGCTGGGGCGATCTCTCCAAGGTGGCCGGCGAGGTGAAGGACCCCGAGCGTACCCTCCCCAAGGCGATCGTCCTCGGCACCCTGGCCATCATCTTCATCTACCTGCTGGCGAATCTGGCGTATCTCTCGGTGCTCTCGGTCGACGAGATCCGCGGGGCCCGTCTCGTGGCCGCCGACGTGGCCGAGCGGCTGATCGGTCCGGTGGGCGTGACGCTCGTCGCGATCACCGTGCTGCTCTCCACCTTCGGCTCGGTGAACGGGTCCCTGCTCACCGGGCCGCGCATCTTCTTCGCGATGGCCGATGATGGCCTGTTCTTCAAGAAGGTCGCGGCGGTCCACCCGACCTTCAAGACGCCGTACGTGGCGATCCTGCTCACCGCCACGATCGCGATCGCCTTCGTGCTGGTGCGGACCTTCGAGCAGCTGGCCGACATCTTTGTGACCGCGTCGCTCGTGTTCTACATCATGAGTATCGGGGCCATTTTCAAGTTGCGCCGCCGGGCGGACTGGAATCCACCGGTCCGCACGCCGTGGTATCCCCTCGTCCCCGCCCTGTTCTGTCTGGCCACACTGTTCCTGCTGGTCAACGCGCTGATGGACGACGCGCAGCGGGTGCCCACGCTGGGGGTGTTCGGGGTGATTCTGCTGGGCGTGCCGGTGTATTACCTGACCGTGGGAAGGAAGACCGTAAGACCCTGACTGCCAACGGTTTAGGGAGCAGGGTGGAGGGTGTCAGGGAGGAGGAGGCAGGGGCCATTGGCGGTCCCCCTGCCTCCTCCTCCCTTTTCACCTCCTCCCTGCGTCCTCAGCGGTTGGCAGGTCCAGCGTGACCCCACGGTTACACCGATCGGTTGCCCCTCCGTACAGGCCAACCTTACTTTTAGCGCCCTCGGGGCTCGGTCGGGTCTGCCTGGCCCCGAGGGACGTCTCCTCCACAATTACGGACAACCAGCTCTCATGCGTATTCAACGTTGGCTCAGCCTGGCCCTCGCGGTCGCGGCTCTTGCCGTCGGTTCCACCGCGCCGCTCGCGGCGCAGGGCACCACGACGGGCGCGATCACCGGCCTCGTGACGGACGAAAAGAATGCCCCCGTCCCGAACGTGTCGATCGAAGTGGTCAATCGTGCCAACGGCGCGAAGGCCAGCCAGATCACACGCGACAATGGTCGCTTCTTCATTCAGAACCTCGAGGTCGGTACGTACACGGTGACGGCGCGCCGCATCGGTTTTGCGCCGCAGACGCGTACGGACGTCGTCGTCAGCCTCACGCAGGCCACGCGCCTCAACTTCCAGATGAAGGAGCAGGCGACGCAGCTCGCCGCCGTTCGCACGGAAGCCGTGACCACGACGGCCGACTTCTCGGCCACCCGTCAGGGCGTGCAGACGGTGCTGACCGACACGCTGGTGCGCCGCTTGCCGACGCTCAATCGCGACGTGTCGGATCTCATCCGTAACTCGCCGCAGGTCAACGTGTCACAGGACGGCCGTATCTCGGCCGCCGGTCAGAACAACCGCTTCAACAACATCCAGATCGACGGTGTCTCGCTCGCCAACCGCTTCGGCCTCGGCGCGTCGCCGACCGTCGGTGCGCAGGTCGGTGGCCGCGCGCTGCCGCTCGACGCCATCAAGGAATTCCAGGTGCTCGTGTCGCCGTACGACGTGCGGCAGGGCAACTTCACCGGCGCGCTGGTCAACGCCGTGACGCAGTCGGGCACCAACGAGTTCAAGGGCTCCGCGTTCGTGTACTACCGCGACCAGCAGATGGGACGCGACACCGCGTTCCTGCGCACGGCGCCGTTCGTGCGCCGCCAGCTCGGCGCCTCGGTGGGCGGGCCGATCATCAAGGACAAGCTCCGCTTCTTCGCGACCGTCGAGACCAGCCAGAACGTGTCGCCGTCGTCGGGCCCGTTCTATGATCCGACGTCGCCGACCGGCCTCGTGAACTCGCCGGTCGCCAACGCCCGGATCACCACGGCGCAGGTCGATTCGTTCGTGAACTATCTGGCGGGCAAGGGCATCAAGGCAGGCACCGGCGGGCAGCAGTCGAACGAGAACCCGCTGCTCAACACCTTTGTGCGTCTTGACTACCAGCTGTCGGGCAACACGCGTCTCGTGCTGCGCAACATCTACAACGACCAGGAAGCGTTCGATTTCTCGCGCTCGCTCGGCACGTTCAACTTCACGTCGAACGGTTTCCGCCGCTCCGAGCAGTCCAACCAGATCGTCGGGCAGGCGTTCACGAACTTCGCGAACGGCTTCTCCAACGAGTTCACCGTCGGCCTCACGAAGACGCGTTTCAAGCGCGTCTCCGACGTGCTGGCCCCCCAGGTGCTGGTGCAGAACATCGGCGGCACCGGTTCCGGCATCGGCTTCCGGGCCGGCACGGAAAACAGCTCGCAGGGCAATGAGCTGCGCGAAGACCTGTACGAGATCCAGAACAACTTCACGATGCCGCTCGGCAATCACATCGTGTCGATCGGTACCCGCAACGAGATCTACAAGGCCTACAACGCCTTCCTGCAGAACTCGTACGGCAACTACACGTACAACACGCTCGCCGATTTCGTCGGCAACGCCGTCCCGGCGTCGTTCTCCGGTTCGGGCGGACTCGGTGGTGACGTCGTCGCCGACTTCACGGCCGCGCAGCTGGCCGCGTACATCCAGGACCAGTGGACGGTGACGCCGCGCTTCACCACCACGCTCGGCCTGCGCGTGGACGTCCCGCTGTTCTTCGACAAGCCGTCGTTCGCCGCGTCCGTGCAGCGCGACTTCGGTCGCAGCACGTCCGACCTGCCCTCGGGCAACCTGCAGTTCTCCCCGCGTCTCGGTTTCAACTGGGATGCCACCGGCGACCAGAAGAATCAGGTGCGTGGCGGTATCGGCCTGTTCCAGGGTATTCCGGCGTACGTGTGGATGTCCAACCAGTTCCAGAACACCGGCGCCGGTCTGGCCCAGTTCACCTGCGGTGGATCGGTGTCGGCCACCAACGGGACGTCGCCGCTGTTCAAGGCGTCGCCGGAATCGCCGCGCGGCTGTGCCGCCAAGACCAATGGTACGGCCGGACGGAGCCTCGATGACGGCACGTTCCTCGGGACGGTGAACCTCGCGGTGCCCGAGCTCAAGTTCCCGCAGCTGCTCCGCGCCACGCTCGGTTACGACCGCAAGCTGCCGGGCGATGTGATCGCGACGTTCGACGGTCTGTACTCGAAGAGCATCAACAGCTTCTTCTACAACAACATCAACATCCCGCAGACCGGCCGGGTGGATGCACAGGGACGCACGGTGTTCGCCAACTTTGCGGCGACCGGCGTGCCCACCGTTGCGCCGCTGTTCCCGGTGTACGGCAGCAACGTGATCGAGCTCTCCAACCAGAGCAAGGACTACGCGTACAGCGCCACGTCGCAGCTGCGCAAGCGCTTCAGCGGCGGGTTCGAAGGGTCCGTGGCCTATACGTACAGCCGCAGCTTCTCCGTGACCGACCTGTCGTCGTCGGTGGCGTTGTCCAACTGGCAGTTCGGCCGCGTCTACTCCGGTCTGCAGACGGCGCAGCCGGTGAACGCGTCGCTGTTCGATCAGCCGCACCGCCTGCTGATCAACGGCACCTACACGGCGCCGTGGAAGTCCAACCAGACGAACATCACGTTCTACTACAACAAGCAGTCGGGTACCCCGTACGCCTTCGTGTACGGCGGCAACGGCGGCCGCGGCGACATGAACGGTGACGGCTCCAACGCCAACGATCCGATCTACATCCCCACGGGCCCGACCGATCCGAAGATGGGCTTCGTGGCCACGACGGTGAGCGGCGTGACCTTCACGCCGGCGCAGCAGGCGGCACTGCTCGATCAGTTCATCAAGGACAACAGCTGCCTCGACAAGCAGCGCGGCACGATCATGCAGCCGACGTCCTGCCGCAACCCGATGTTCGACCGGTTCGACATGACCATCGAACAGCAGCTCCCGTCGATCCGTGGCGAGCGCGCCACGCTCCGCTTTGACATCTTCAACGCGGCGAACCTGCTCAACAGCAAGTGGGGACGGATCAAGTCCGCGTCGGCCAACGGCAACGCGACGCTGCTGCAGGTCCAGTCGTACTCGAGCGCCGACGCGGCCACGCAGGTGCC
Source organism: Gemmatimonadota bacterium (assembly GCA_947475795.1). The sequence goes on along the minus strand of CANJOX010000013.1, from coordinate 10,575 downwards.
GAACGTGACGTTCACGAACAACTTCAACACGAACTTCACGCCGCTGAACTTCAGCCAGTTCTATCAGATTCAGGCGAGTCTGCGGTTGTCGTTCTAAGCGTCGTGATGGTGATGGTGCTGGTGTAGGGAGAGCGGCGCCGGAGACGGCGCCGCTTTTCCGTTGTACGGGTGAGAACTGCCAACGGCTTAGGAGGCAGGTAGGAGGGCGTCAGGGTGGAGGGGGCAGAGGGCGTCGCGGTGAGAGCAGCGGCGTACTCTCGATGACACCGATGGCGTGTGGTGCCGGTATCCTCACGGCATGCAAGATCCTGCCAACATTCAGGCGTGGCACCGCGCAATGGAGCTGGCGGTGCGCGTGCATCGGATCACGCGAAACATTCGCCGCGCTGAGGCGCCTGGACTGGCCTCGCAGCTCCGTCGAGCCGTCGGCTCCATTCCCACCAACATCGCCGAGGGCGTCGGCCAGCCCACGGCCGCCGACTGCGCGCGATTTCTCAGCTACGCGATCTCGTCCGCATTCGAAGTGGAAAGCCACCTCGTCCTTGCCGACAAGCTGGGTCTCAAGCTCCCCGGCATCGGCGACGCCATCGACGAAACCCGTCAGGTCCGCCGAATGACCTACGGCCTCCGCCAACATTTCGTGCGCAAAGCCGCCGATGAGAAAGCGACCGCCAAAACGAAGGAGGCAAGCCGCCCAAGCGACCTGCCCCCTCCTCCCTGATACCCTCCCCCCTGCTTACTAGGGAGTTTGCAGTTCGCAGTTCCTAGAAAATCCGCAAATTGATGTACCTCTTCGGATTCTTCTTCAAATCCGCCATCAGCGAATCCACCCGCAGCAGCAGCGTGTCCATCCGCGCATAGACCGACGGATCATTGAGCAGGCGTGCCGCCGTGCCGGTGCCGTTGCTGACCTTGTCCAGCACGCCCTGCACCTGACCGTTCGTCTGCTTGAAGTCACGGGCCAGCGCGTCGAGCTGCGCCGAGGCGGCCTGCAGATTCTTGACGGTGGAGTCGACCTTTGCGGAATCGATGCTGGCCAGCGTGCGGCGCACCGATTGCTGCGTGAGCGTGAGCTGCTTCGACTGTTCGGCCGTGACCGCGCTCAGTTGCGTCACGAGCTTGGCGAGATCGGCGACCGTCTGCCGCACATCCTGCATGCCGCCGCCTTCGACGAACTGCGTGCGCGCGGCGTCGGTCAGCGCGCGGACGTTGAGCGCGATGGAGTCGCCCTTGCTCAGCAACTCCGGCACGCCCGGTGACCCCTTCCCGGTGGGGATCGTGTCGCCGGACGACATGTACCCCTGCCGGCCCACGACCGGGGTGAGCGCGATCAGCATGTCGCCGAAGATGCCGTTGGCCTGTACCGTGGCGGTACTCCCGGCCGGCACCTGATACTGCGACTGCATCTGGAGCTGCACCGTGATCGTGCCGTCGGGAATCAGCTGCACTTTGTCCACGTAGCCCACCTGCACGCCGGCCAGCAGCACGGGTTGTCCCTGCTTGAGACCGGCACCCCACGGGAAGCGGGCGAACATGGGGTACCCGCTGGCGAGGCCGCCACGGGCGATCCAGATCGTGCCGCCGATTCCCAGCACTACCGCGAACAGCAGCAGCAGGCCCACCAGGAGTTCGTCGCGTCGTTTCGTCGTCATGTATGAAAGAGAAACAGGCCGTCAGGCCTGAATGAAGGGAGCAAGGACAGCTGCCACGAGGGCATCGAGCACCAGAATGCACACCGAGGCGATCACGACCGCGAGCGCCGTGGAGCGTCCCACGCCCTCCGCGCCCGCTTCGGTCACATAGCCTTCGTACGCGCAGACGAACGAGATCGCCGCGCCGAAGAGGAACGCCTTGATGAGGGAGTACACCACCTGGAAGGCCGTGAAGGCCAGTCGGAGCCCAGCCACGAAGTCATCGGTGCGGACGTCGGTGGCGGTGATCAGAATGGCCCACGCGCTGGCAATAGCGGTGGCGTTGGCCAGGATGACCAGCGCCGGCAACATCACGATGCCGGCGAGAAACCGCGGCAGGGCGAGGTAGGCCACCGGATCGAACGACAGCGTTTCGAGGGCGTCGATCTGCTCCGTGACGCGCATCGTGCCGATCTCCGCCGTCATCCGCGCGCCCACGCGCCCGGTGAGCACGAGGGCCGTGAGCAGTGGCCCGAGTTCGAGGACGATGCTTTGCCGCGTGATCAGGCCGACCACCGACAGCTGCACACCGGGAAATAGCTGATAGCGCGTCTGGAACGCGGTCACGCCCCCCAGAAACGCCGCCACGATCACGGTGAGGGGGACCGATTCCACACCAATCGTCCGCATCTGGCGCACCATCTCCGGAAACCACGTTTCCGGATCGCGGAAGCCACGCACGATGTCACGCGCGAAATACGCCCGCCGGCCGAGGGCGCGCAGTACACCGCCAAGGCGGCGGTCGGCCAGACGGAGGAGTCCACCCGCGCCGAGCATCAGGTGCGCACCCGCGCGAGCAGCACGAGGGCGAACAGCCCACAGGCCACGTTGGGCACCCACGCTGCCAGGTCCGGGGGCATGAGCCCCTTACCGCCGATCGCCTTCGTCAATTGAATGAGCACGAGAAAGAGAATAGTCGTCGCGAGGCTGATCGCGATGCCGTAAGCCGCGCCGCCGCGCTGCGAACTGGTGGCCAGCGGCGCGCCGAACAGGGCGATGATGAGACAGGTGACCGGGATGGCCAGCTTCAGCATCCGTTCCACCTTGAGGAGATTCACGTCGGCCCCCGAACGCTCGAGCGCCTGAATGAAACGGGTGAGGTCGGCGAAGTTCATCTCGCTGGGCTGCCGTTCCGTGGCCTGCAGATCCTGCGGACGCTCCGTAAACCGCCGGTCGATGAGCGAGTCAAAGACTACGGCGCGATCCGTGCTGTCGTTCGGCACGACGTGCATGAGCCCGGACTTGAGCACCCAGCCGCGGGTGGGGCGCCACGCACCGGACTTGGCCGCGATCAGCAACCCCGGCTGCTTCGACGAGCCACGCTCTTCGAGCTCAATGCTCTCGACGAAGGACTCACGCACATCGAGCGTGTAGATCCGGTACACGCGGCCGGTCTCACTGGCGAACGCGAAGTTGTAGCGGTTGTTGTCGCGATCCTGCCCCTTGCCTGCCAGCAGCTTGAGCCGCTCGGCGTTGGCCGGTGGCGCAATCTCGGCGAACGCGAGGTCGATCCCCACCGCGATGAGCGCCATGAACAGGATCGGGGCGATGAACCGGTAGAAGCTGATCCCCGACGCTTTGGCGGCGGTGATTTCCGAATAGCGCGTAAAGGTGCCGATGGAGAAGACCGTGGCGAAGAGCACCGCGGCGGGGAGCACCATGAACAGCGTGTCGGGAATCCAGTACAGGTAGCTGAGCGCCACGGCCTTCAGCTCGAGTTTGCGCTCCGTGTACTTGCGGAGGTTGTCGACCAGATCGATCACGAACACCAGCACGGGGAACCCGAGCGTGGTGACCGTGAAGATGCGCGCGAACTCGGCGGCGACGTAGCGGTCGAGCGGGGTGATGAAGCGACGGCTCACGCACCCACCGCCGCGGCCGCGGTGCGGGCAGCCTGCTCGGCCTTCATCTGTGCCGCCAAGGTGCGGCGAGCGCCGCGGTCGGCCCACCAGTCACGGAGGCCACCACCGCGTGAGGTATCCGTGGTGGACTCCACCCGCCACAACAAGATGATCCCGGCCGCCGTGAAGATCGCGTTGGCGATCCACATCGCGATCGACGGCATCACGATCCCCTTGTCAGCCAGTGCCTCGCCGCCCATGAGGCAGATGTAGTACAGGCCGAACACGCCGATGCTCACGCCGATCGTGACGCCGACCCCGCCACGCGGGAACCGCAGCGCGATCGGCGGCCCGAACAGCACGAACACTAGGCAGGCGAACGACAGCGCAAACTTCTTGTGAATTTCCACGGTGAGACTGTCCAGCCCTTCACGGGCGGGGCCCAGCTGCGCCTCGGCGGCGTTCATCGCCCCACGGTAGACGCTCAGGGAATCGACGGTCGCGCTCACCGGAGCCGGCAGGGAGATCGGCGGTACCACGGTGCTGGCCGAATCCCGCGCCGAATCCGCCCCGGCTGGTCCCACCGCCGGCGCGCGCACGGTGTCCGAGATGGGCGGCACCGGTGCCTGCGTCCCGATCGGCGGCACCGGTGCCTGCGTCCCGATCGGCGGCACCGGCGGCTGCGTCCCGATGGGTGGCACGGGCGGCTGGGCTGCGGCCCGCTTCGGGAGGAACAGCGATGGCAGCGTGACACAGTAGAAGCGCGCCAATCCTTCCTGCGCCGGACGGTCGCGCGGGGCCCGCAGGGTTTTGGTGCCGGGGGCGACCAAACGGCTGGCGTACATGATGTACTCCTGCCGCACCCGTTTGAATTCAAAGGCGTCCGCGGCGTAGCGGCGGTGCATTTCACACACCGTCATCTCGCGGTCGCTGCGGAAGTCATCGTTCCGGGTGGACTCGAAGCCGCGCGTGATGCCACTCTGCTTCACGGTCTGATCCGTGAAGAAGCTGCGCTGCAGTCGCTTCGCATCGCCCCGCACGAATTCCTGCGAGTAGCCGTGGAACAGGCGGATCAGCAGATCCTCACCGTTCGAGGACAGCGCAATCACGCCGCTGTCGGCATAGATCGTCTTGCGCTCGAGCCCCTTGGTGAGGTCATAGATCACGACATCGTACAGCTTGTTCGTCGTGGCATCGCTCCGCGCGACGCGCAGGAAGAACTGGTCGGTGATCGCATTCATCGCCTGATCGCGCAGCGCCAGCGTGGGCTTGGTCTTCGCGATGTCGCTCTGCAGGATCCGCAGCTCGTGATTGGCGCGCGGCAGCACCTGGTCGTTGAACGCCACCATCGCCAGTGACAACAGCATGGCGCACACCAGGACAGGCGCCATCAGCGAGCGGACACGCACGCCACTCGCCTTGAAGGCGGTGATCTCGTGTTCGGCGGCCATGCGGCCGAAAGTAAAGAGCGTCGAGACCAGCACCGCCATCGGCATCGTCATGGCGACGGTGAACGGCAGCGACAGCACGAAGAACTTCGCGATGGCCGACCAGGGGAGTCCCTTGCCAGCCAGGTTCGCCAGCTGGCGCGCGACGTACTGCAGCATGAGCAGCGACGTCAGCGCGGTCAGCGCGAACAGGAGGGGTCCGACGTGCTCGCGCACGACATAGCGGGTAACAAGCTTCACGACGTAAATTCCTAGGTGACCACCCGCATTATCAAGGGCGCAGCGACAGAGAGTCGACATTTGTGCGCCCGGCGTTCCAGACCGTACGGCGACCTCTGACCCGGCCGCTGCTACCCCACGACCGGAGTTCGGTGCGCAGGCTGCTCCAGACATGGGCATTTCCCGACGCGTTCAGGGGGGGGCTCGCGGTTGCGCCGCCGCGGGCGCCGCTGGTCGCCGCGGCGGCCGTTGTGGCGGCTGCGCTGTTCTCGGTGCCGGCGGCGGCGCAGTCTGGAGCGCCCCGGTCGGCCGCGGTGCCCGCAGGGGCGCGTCTGGCCGTTGATTCGGTGTGGCTCAAGGTCCCCCCCATCCTCGGGCCGTTCGGTGCGGCGACGGCGCTGCGCCCCGATCCGGTCTGGTTGGCCGACCGCGCGGTCCGGCTGGCGCGTGCCCGTCACACGCAGCGCATCGGCACCCGCTGGCGGCAAACGGTGGCGCGTGGCTTCGCCGTCCCCGCGGCGGCGCCCACGGTGGCGGTGCGCCCGGACAGCGGGCCGACCCCGGGGGCCCTCGTGCCACTCGCGCCCCAGCTCCGGCCGGGCGCCGATGCCGCCACCCAGCTGGCCACCGACCTGCTCGGCGACATCGGCGATCTGGGCATCTCGCTCAACGCCCGCCTCGAATCGAAGGTCCAGCGCAGCCGCAACGAGCGCTGCACCACCGCCCAGCTCACGATTCTTGGCAACAACTGCTTCGGCATTTTTCAGCCGGCCTTCGACTTCCAGTTCAACGTGCGCACCGGCGGCGTCGTCGCCGACCGCGTGTTCGTCAATGTCGACTACGACTCGCAGCGCGAGTTCGACGCCTCGAACAACATCTCGGTGCGCTACCAGGGCAAGTCCGACGAAGCGCTGCAGACGCTCGAAGTCGGCAACGTCACCTTCCAGCCGCCGCCGTCGCGCTTCCTCACGTCGGGCATCCCGTCGGGCAACTACGGCGTGCAGGCCACCGGACAAATCGGCCCGATGCGCTTCACCTCCATCGTCGCACAACAAAAGGGCAACGTCTCCAAGGACAACGTCTTCACGATCGGTGAAAAGTCGCAGCAGCAGGTCGATCGCGTGATCGAAGACATCCAGGTGGAAACGCGCCGGTTCTTCTTTACCATCGATCCGCGCCGCCTCGGTGGCTACCCGAACATCGATTTGCTCAACCGCCAGCAGATGCAGCAGCTGGCCGCCTCGCTTCCCGATTCCGTGCGCCCCGTCCGGCTCTATGTGTACCGGCAGCTCATCAACGCGGCCAACCAGAATCCGCGTGGTCCGCAGTTCTCCGTGCGCGGGGCCCGCAATCCGTCGCGCCAGATCTACGACGTGCTGCGCGAGAACGTGGATTACTACGTCGATCCGTCGCAGCTCTGGATCGCCCTCGTGCGCCCGCTCAACCCGAACAACGAACGGCTCGCGGTGGCCTACGAGGTGAACGTGAACGGGCGCCCCGGACGCAACGTGAACACCGGCGGCACCCCGGACATCGAATTCACCGCTGACCCGCAGGTGGCCAACCTGCTCTGGGAGCCGGAGCTGCAGCCGGCCAACAGCGCGTATTTCCTGCGCGAACTCAAGTCGGTATACCGACTTGGGGGTGAGGATCTGCAGCGTCAGTCGGTCGCGCTGAAGCTGGTCACCGGCACCTCCGGCGATCAGGAAAAGCCCATCGATGCCTCAAGGGGCGACACGTACCTCCAGATGTTCGGGCTCGCGCAGGCCACCAACTCCGCGGTCTTCGATGTCGAAAATCGCGTGTGGCCCCGCCCCAACGATCCCAATCAGCTGGCCTCGTTCGCCGGCGGCAGCGGCCAGCAGAAGCTGATCCGCGACTACTTCGTGTTCTTTCCCTCCGTGCAGCCGTTCGCCCGCGGAGGACTCGCCCAGCCCCTGGCCAACCCGGCCAACGACACGCTGTATCGCTATCCCAACGAATACCTGTACTCCGCGCAGCGCCCGCAGGCGATCTACCGGATGGTGGCCAGCTATCAGTCGGAAGGCGGCGGCAGTTCGCAGTCGATCAAGCTGAGCACCATTCAGGTGCGTCCCAACTCGGAACGTGTGGCGCTGGACGGCCGCCTGCTGCAGAAGGAAGTCGATTACGTCATCGACTACGACCTCGGCATGATCACCTTCAACCGCCCCGACACGCTCTTCGCGACGCCGCGGCAGGTGTCGGTACGCTACGAGGAAAACCCGCTCTTCGCGGCCGCGCCAACCACCATCCTCGGCTTCTCGTCGCAATTCCCCCTCGACAACGGCCAGATCGCGTTCACGGCGATCTCGCAGAGCCAGCGCTCGGGCTACAACCGCCCGCCCCTCGGCTTCGAACCGGTGGGCTCGCTCGTGGCCGGCATGACGGCCAATCTGGGGTGGGAGGCGCCGCTGCTGTCCTCGGCTCTCGCCCGCTTACCGTTCCGGCAGGGGACCACGCCGTCGCGCGTGAGCCTGCAGGGCGAGTTCGCGATGAGCAAACCCCAGCCCAATGCCGCCGGACAGGCCTACCTCGAATCGTTCGAAGGAGAGGGCGCCATCCCGGGGATTTCACTCTCCGAGGGCGCCTGGTACTTCAGCTCGCGGCCATCGCTGGGTAACACGCTGGCCCCCCGCTTCGGTAGCACCGCCTTCACCCCCAACCGCGCCGCCACGCTCGCGTACCAGAACAACGGGGTCGACGTGGGCGGCAACTTCGTGCAGTTCAACATCCAGCAGATCGATCCCTCGGTTCGCATCCAGGGTAACGGCGTGCAGTCCCCCGAGCAGCTGCTGTGGATGACGCTGTATCCGCTGAAAACCGGCGGCATCTTCGATTTCCTCCCCGGCACGGCCACGCGACGCTTCGCGTGGACGATCGGTGACAACACCCTCGTCGGCAACACCCCGTCGGGACGTCGCTGGCGGTCCCTCCGCACGGTCATCAATCCGTCGGGCGCCGATCTCTCCCGCACGGAAAACATCGAGTTCTTCGCGCTCGTGCAGTCGGAGCGCGGCAAGATCGCCCGCAATCCCACGCTCGTCTTCGACTTCGGTGAGATCAGCGAGAACAGCGTGGCGTTCGCGCCGGAAACGCTCACGGTCAACGCGCCGGTCCGCGCGGGGCTTCCCGCTGACACCACGTATCGCGGCAAACGCTTGGTCGGCTTCGACCGCTTCGACTCGGAGCGCGACCCGTTCTCGCGCGCCTTCAATGCGGTCGAGAACGACAAGGGACTCCCGGGCGACCGGGCCGACACGATCGTGGTGGTGAATCGCACGGCCGCCACGCCGGTGAGCACCACGCAGAACGGTGTCGCAGTGTGTACGCAGGCGGTGCAGATCGTGCAGGTGCTCGGGGACAGCCGCGCGAACTGCGGCGCGCGGAATAACCGGCTCGACGAAGAGGACATCGATCTCGACGGACAGCTGAACATGCCGAGCGCGGCGATCGATCAGGAGCAGTACAAGCGATTCATCGTCGATCTCGCCGATACGCGGAACTGGACCCGCGTGGGCAAATGCTATCAGCAGCAGGACTCCACCGTGAACGGCGTGGTGAGCGATTCGCTCTGCTGGGTGCAGGTGCGCCTCAACTGGCGTGCGCCCGACGAAGAGCAGAACACCCCCAACGACCGCCGCGTGCGCGCGCTGCGCCTCACGATGGTCTCGGGCGCGGGCGCCGCCGACGATGCCTTCGTGCGCGTGGCGCTCACGCGCCTCAAGCTGGTCGGCGCCCCGTGGCTCAAGCGCAGCGTCGAGCCGTTGTCCGGCATGGCGGGCGATTCGGCCGGCGTGATTGGTGGCTACGTGATCGCCAGCGTGATCGGCACCCTCGACTCCACGTCACTCGTGCCGTACACGCCGCCCCCCGGCGTGGTGGAAGCACCGGAAAATCGGCAGACGGGCTACGAAAACAATCGTGTGCAGGTGAACGAACGGGCGCTGCGGCTGCAGGCCGGTGTGCCGGGGCGTCAGTTCCGGCCGTTCGATCGCGCCGAGGCGTTCTTTCGGTTTCAGGAAGGCACCAAGACCTTCATGGGCTACAAGACGTTGCGCCTGTGGATGCGCGGACGCGGCAACGGCTGGGGACAGAACGGCGAACTGAATGGGTACGTCAAGATCGGCCGCGACGAGAACAACTTCTACATGTATCGCACCCCGGTGAACGCGGGGCCGGGGCTGAGCGCGTGGGAACCGGAAGTGCGCGTGGACCTGCAGAAGTTCCAGATCCTGCGCGCGCAGCTGGAGAACAATTTCCTCACGGGCTCGGCCGACTCGGTGGCGTGTACGGGCGCCGATCTCGAGCTGATCCGTCGCTCCGGGCTGCCGCGCGGGGTCGCGGTGCGCCGCTACGCCGTGTGTCAGGACGGCTACATCGTGTACAGCGCGGATCCCACGGTCACGCCGCCCAATCTGGCGGGCGTACAGGAAATGGCGGTCGGCTTCGTGCGCGTAGACAGCGTGCCGCGCGGCGGCATGGGGCTCATGAACAACGATTCGCTCGAGTTGTGGGTGAACGACATCCGTCTCACCGACGTGGTGGACGACGTGGGCTTTGCCGGTGAGGTGGGCCTCGCTGTAAACGCCGGCGACCTCGCCGACTTCCGGCTCAACGTGAGCCGCCGCGATCCCAACTTCCGTCAGCTCAACGAAACGCCGTCGTTCCTCACCACGAGCGGCATGAGTGTGGGCACCACGCTGCACCTCGAACGGATGCTTCCGGCACGACTCGGTGTCGTGATGCCGTTCAGTGTGGACTACGTGGGCACCGGCGTGCAGCAGCTGTTCATCAACCGCACCGACGTGCGGGCCAGCGGCATTGACGGACTGCGCAATCCCAGCGACCGGCGCGTGAACTACGCGCTCGCCCTGCGCCGCGCGACACCGCTGGGGAGCGGCTGGTATGCGCCGATCGTCAACGGCTTGGCGCTGAACGGCACGTGGTCGGCAGCGGCGTCGCAGAGTGCGTTTCAGGAAACCACGAACAGCGCGTACGTGATGGGGGCGTCGCTCAACCTGAACGGCGACCGTCGCGAATCGAAGCTGCCGCGTGTGGTCGATGCCGTGGTCGGCCTGCTGCCGCGCGGGCTGCGCGAGAGCGAGGCGGTCCGCGCCTTCCGGGCACAACGCGTGCGGTGGTCGCCCACGGCCTTCCGGCTCTCCAGCGCGCTCGCCCGCAACGCCAACTCCAGCACCTCGTACACCAAGGCGGCCGAGTCGCCCACCGACACGGGGCAGGTGGCGAATGGACTCACGCACTTCTGGCAGAACAGCAGCACGCTCGAGTTCCGCCCCACGCTCGGTCTGTCGGCCACGATGAATGCGCGGCAGCTGCTCGATCTGCGCGACTATC